>DATIUR010000101.1:0-8147 GCA_035466675.1 Anaeromyxobacteraceae bacterium
CGAGGCGGAGAAGCAGGCCAAGGAGCTGGCCAAGGCCGAGGAGAAGGCGCGCCGCGAGGCGGAGGAGCAGGCCGAGGAGCTGGCCAAGGCCGAGGAGAAGGCGCGCCGCGAGGCGGAGAAGCAGGCCAAGGCGCAGGCGAAGGCGGACGAGAAGGCGCGCCGCGAGGCGGAGAAGGCGCAGGTGAGCGCCGACGACCGGTCGCGGCGCGAGGCGGACGCCCAGGCGCGGGCCGAGGCGGAGGCCATCGCGCGCGCGCAGGCCGAGGCCGAGGAGGCCGCCCGGGCGCAGGCCCGCGCCGAGGCGCGCGCGCCCGAGGAGCGCCGGGCCGAGGAGCGCCGGGCCGAGGAGCGCCGGGCCGAGGAGCGCCGGGCCGAGGAGCGCCAGGCCGAGGAGCGCCAGGCAGAGGAGCGCCAGGCCGAGCGCGGCCGGCCCGAGGTCGCCTACGCCGAGCCGCTCCCGGGTCGATCCGAGCGTCTCGAGGCGGGCGCGCCGTCGGCCCAGCTCCGGGAGGTCGGATTCCAGAACATGCCGGGCGTCTCTCGCGTCTTCGTCCGCACCAGCGTGACGCCGAGGTTCGTCGTGCAGGACCTCGGAGAGGACACCGTCCGCATCGAGTTCGAGAACACCCGGGTGATGCGCTGGAACGACACCAACCACCTCGACACCTCGTTCTTCGCCTCCGCGGTCGCGATGATCACGCCCAGCCGGCGGGGCACGAACCTCGTGGTGGACATCAAGCTGCGCCAGCGCGTGCCCTACCAGCAGCGGATCGAGGGCGACATGCTGGCCATCGACTTCGAGCGGCCGGCCGGGGCCGAGGCGCCGGCTCCCGGCGTCGAGCCGGCCGCGCCCGGTGAGCCTTCCGACGAGGCGGCCGGCGAGCCGGCGGCCGAAGAGCCCCGGTAGGCGGGTCGTGCCCGTCCTCGTCGCCGCGCTGGCCGCCGCCGGCGCGCTCGTGGCCGCGTCGGCCCAGGCCTCGCCCGCGGTGGGCGAGGGAGACGTCCGGATCGAGGCGGAGCGGATGGTGTGCGACGCGGAGAGCGGCCGCTGCCTGCTGGAGGGCCGCGTCCTCCTGCGCCGGGGCGAGGTCTCCCTGCGCGCCGACCGGGCCACCTGGACGCCGGAGACGGGCGAGGTGGAGGCGGCCGGGAACGTGCTCCTCGTGGACCGGGCCCGCGTGGTCTCCGCGCGCGCGGTCCGGGCGGTGCTGGGCGGGGCGTACCGGGCCGAGGAGGTGGTGGCCTGGCTGAAGGACGGGCCGGTCCGCCTGGAGGACGCGGAGGAGGCGGGGGGCGGCGGCGCGGGCCGGACGCGGCTGCGCCTCTCGGGCCGGGAGCTGCACGGCGAGACGGACGGTCGCTACGTGCTCGAGGGCGCACGCGTCACCGTCTGCGACTGCCCGGGCGGCGCCGCCCCGACCTGGGAGCTGCGCACGCGCCGGGTGGAGGTCGTCCCCGGCGCCCACGCGGATCTGCAGTGGCCGGTGCTCTGGGTCACGCCCCGGTTCCTGCGCGTCGACCGGCCGGTCCCGATCCTCGCCTTCCCCTGGCTGAGGCTCCCCGTCTCCGAGCGGCAGTCCGGGCTGCTCCTGCCCACCTTCGGCAGCGCCGGCGCGTCCGGGAGCACCGTCACGCAACCGCTCTTCCTCACGCTGGGGAGGAGCGCGGACGCCACCGTGGCGGCCTCCTGGTCCTTCGGCGAGAGCGCGCGCGGGCCGGGCGCCTCCCTGGAGCTGCGCTGGGCGCCCGCGGCGGGGTCGGAGGGGGAGCTGGAGCTCTCCTGGCTGCAGGACTCCGTGGACGAGACGGACGCGGAGACCGTGGGCCTGTCCGGCGCGCGGGTGTCGCTCCGCGCCGAGCACGCGCAGCGCCTCTCGGCCCGGGCGCGGCTCCGGGTCGACCTGGGCCTCTTCTCCGACCCGCTGCAGGTGCGGGACCTGGCGGCCGACCGCCTGGGGCGGGACGCCTCCACCCGGCGCTCCGCCGTGCTCCTGTCGGCGCGCGGCGACGAGGTCGAGGCGGATCTGGAGGCCGGCTACTACCTGGCCCTGGCGCCGGACGGCTCGCTGGGTCTCGCGGCGCAGCGGGCGCTGGTGGACCGGTACGGTCCGTTCGGCGCGGACCTTCCGGTCTTCCACCGCTGGCCGTCGGCCTCCGCGACGCTGCTCCCGGTGCCGCTGGCGGGCCCGCTCCGGCTCTCCGGACGGATCGGCGTGGCGCGCTTCGCGCCGCTCTCCGGGTACACGTCCGACTCGGGCCGGGACGGCCTGGGGCCGGGCGATCGGGGGTGGATTCCCGGCGACGGCCCGGCGGCTCCGCCCGTCCCCTGCGAGCTCGACGGCGCCTGGAACTGCGGCGAGCGGCTGGCCGTCACGCGCGCCGACGCACGGGCCGAGCTCGTCCTTCCCCTCCTCGTGGGGGGCGCGGTCGCGGTCGAGCCGTACCTGCGCGGCGCGGTGCTCGGCTACCTCTACGACGCGGCGCTCGACCCCGAGGCCCGGGCCTGGGCGGTGGGCGGCGCCGTGGTCTCGACGGAGATCTCGCGCCGCTTCGGGCCGCTGCGCCACGCCATCCGGCCGCTGGTCGAGTGGCGGATCGGCTCGGCGGTGGCCGGCCCGGCGCCGACCGTGCCGGCCTACGACGCCTGGGACCGCCTCCGGATCGAGCCGTCCGTCTCGCTGGCCGTGCCCCCGGACCCACCCGTCCCGCTTCCGCCCCGGCGCGTGATGCGGGCCGCCCCGGAGGGTGCGTTCCAGCAGCTGGCGCTGGCTCTCGAGACCCGGCTCACCTCGCCGGCCCAGGAGATCCTCCGGCTGGCGATCGGCCAGGACCTGGACCTCTCGGCGGGACGGCCCGGCGAGACCTGGTTCGCCCTCAGGAGCTCGGTCCGCCCGTTCGCCCTGGACGTCCGCGCCCGGCTCGATCCGTTCGGCGAGCGGGACGGTCCCTCGCCCGCCGCCTCCGCCGTTCCCTCCTGGCTCGACGGGTTCACCTCGCTCCGGGCCACCGGCTCCCTGGCGGACCGGCGCGGCGACCGGATCTCGCTCGGCCTCGTCGCCCTGGGCCCGGGCGCCTCCGGCGACCTCGTGGCGGGGGTGGACGCGCTCTTCGACCCGCAGCCGGCGCCCGCCGAGGGCATCGCGCAGGGCAGGCTGGCGACGAGCCTGGTCCTCGGCCCCGCCACGCTGGGCTGGGAGGCGCAGTTCCCGGGGCGGCCCCTGGACGTGCCGGCCTGCCCGGGTGAGGGAGGAGGGGACCGGCGCATCGGCTCGGTCCACGTCCAGCAGCACGTCTTCCGCTTCGGCTGGGACTCCCCCTGCCGCTGCCTCCGCCTGCGGGCCGCCGTCACCGTCGACGACTGCGGGCGGGTGGGCTTCTCGGGTGGGCTGGACCTGGGGGCAGGTGCGGTCTCGTCACGGTAGGTGGACGGATCGGGCGAACGTCCCCGACGGGGGCTTGCCTTCGCGCGTGCGTTGATTCAGGAGTCGGTCGTGCCTCGCCCACGAACCACCGCTGCTCGGGCCGCCCCGGCCCCCGAGGCCAGCGAGCCCGAGAAGCGCCGCGCCATCCTGCACGCGGCGGTGCGGGTCTTCGCGGAGAAGGGCTATCACGGGTGCCGGATCGCCGACGTGGCGCGCGCGGCGGGGGTGGCCTACGGCCTCGTCTACCACTACTTCCGGAACAAGGACGAGCTGCTCGAGAGCGTCTTCGCCGAGCAGTGGGCGATCCTGCTGAACGCGCTCCGGGCCATCGACGCCGGGGCGGGATCGGCGGCCGAGAAGGTGGCGGGGGTGGTCGCATTCGTCTTCGACGTCTACCGGACCGCGCCGGCGGCGGTGCGGGTGCTCCTGCTCGAGGTGTCGCACACGCCGAACGCGCTGCGGGCGGGATCGACCCGCGAGACCTTCGACACGGCGGCGCAGACCGTGGCCGGGGTGGTGCGCCAGGGCCAGGAGCGGGGCGAGTTCCGCTCCGACGCCGACCCGCTGGTGGCCGCCATCGCCATCCTGGGCGCCATGGAGCTGGCGCTGTCGGGCCTGCTGGTGGGCGTGATCGGGGCCCCCGCTCCCGGCGAGGAGCAGGTGGAGCGGGTGAAGCGCCAGGTCGTCGCCTTCGCCCTGGCCGGCCTGCGCAAGCAGGCGTTGACGGGAGGGGGCCCACCCGGTACGTGAGAGGCCCACTCCGACCGGAGCCACCATGGCCCAGCGCGTCCTCGTGTCCGACGACCTGTCCCCGGAGGCGGTCCGCGTCCTGCGCGAGGCCGGCCTCGAGGTGGACGTGAAGCCGGGGCTCGATCCGGCCGCGCTCGAGGCCATCGTCGGCGAATACGACGCCCTGGCGGTGCGCAGCGCCACCAAGGTAACCGCCAGGCTCCTGGAGAAGGCCACCCGTCTCAAGGTGGTGGGGCGCGCCGGGATCGGCGTGGACAACGTCGATCTCGACGCCGCCACGCGGCGCGGCGTCGTGGTCATGAACACGCCCGGCGGCTCCTCGGTGACGGTGGCCGAGCTGGCGCTGGCCATGATCCTCTCCCTCTCGCGCCACCTCGCCGCCGCCACCGCCAGCGTCAAGGCGGGCAAGTGGGAGAAGAAGCGGTTCCAGGGGCGGGAGCTGGCCGGGAAGACGCTCGGGGTGGTGGGGATCGGCCACATCGGGTCGGTGCTGGTGGAGCGGGCCCTGGCCATGAAGATGCGGGTGATCGCCTACGACCCGTTCATCACGGCCGAGGCCGCCGCCAAGCTGGGCGCCACCCTGGTGGACCTGGACACGCTCTGGAAGGAGGCCGACGCGATCTCGCTCCACATCCCGCTCACCGAGCAGACGCGGTACCTGGTCAACGCCAACGCGCTCGCCAGGATGAAGAAGGGCGCCGTGCTGGTGAACTGCGCCCGGGGCGGGATCGTGGACGAGGCGGCCCTGGCCGAGGCCCTCGCCTCCGGCCATCTGGGCGGGGCGGCGCTGGTCGTGTTCGAGAAGGAGCCGCCCCCGGCCGATCACCCCCTCCTCAAGGTCGACAGCTTCGTCTGTACGCCCCACCTCGGCGCCTCCACCGAGGAGGCGCAGTCCGCCGTGGCCATCGCCATCGCCGAGCAGCTGGCGCTCTACCTCGGCCAGGGCGTGGTGAAGAACGCGGTGAACCTGGCCAGCATCCCGCGGGAGGTGCTCGAGCTGCTCGGACCGTACCTCCCGCTGGCGGAGAAGCTCGGGTCGCTCGCGGCGCAGCTCGCGCCCGCCCGCCCGGAGGAGGTGACGGTCGAGGTCGCCGGCGAGATCGGCTCGGCGCCGACGCCCCCCCTCACCGCCCGGGCCCTGACGGGCCTGCTCCGCCACTTCCTCGAGACCCCGGTCAACGAGGTGAGCGCCCCGGCGGTGGCCCGCGAGCGGGGCATCGCCGTGCGGGAGGTGCGCTCGGCGGGATCCCACGACTACGCCAGCCTGGTCACCGTCCGCGTGCGGGGCCAGGGCGGCGAGACCTCCGTGGCGGGCACCGTCTACGGCAAGCGGGACGCGCGGGTGGTGGCCATCGACGGCTTCCGCCTCGAGGCGGTCCCGGAGGGGCACGGCATCCTGTTCCTCAACGACGACGCGCCGGGGGTGGTCGGGAACCTCGGGTCGGCCCTCGGGGCGGCCGGCGTGAACATCGCCCGCATCTCCCTGTCGCGCCTCGACGACCGCTCGAGCGCCTTCTCCTTCGTGAACGTGGACTCGGCGCCCACCACCGAGCTGCTGGAGAAGCTGCGGCGCCTGCCGCACGTGCGGGCCGTCCGGGCCATCCACCTCTAGCCGGTCCGCCGCCCCATGCTCGACCTCTCGCTCCCGTCGGGACTGCGCGACCTGCTCCCGGACCACTCCGCCCACCTGGCGGAGCTCTCCGGCCGACTTCAGGAGACCTTCTCGGGCTTCGGCTACCGGCGCGTCTTCCTGCCCACCCTGGAGCGGCTCGACGTGGTGGAGCGGGGGCTCTCGCCCGCCGCCCTGGCCGAGGTGCTCAAGTTCGTGGAGCCCGGCTCCGGCGAGGTGGTGGCCATCCGGCCCGACATCACCCCGCAGATCGCCCGGCTCTACGCGTCGCGTCCGGACGCGCTGCCCTCCCCGGCGCGCCTGTGCTACGACGGCCCGGTCCTGCGCGCCCGCGAGGCGCGGGCGGGCAGGCCCCGCGAGGTCTACCAGGCCGGGGTGGAGCTGCTCGGCGCCGGCGGACCCGGCGCCGACGCCGAGGCCCTGGTGGTGCTCTCCCGGGCGCTGGCCCGGGTCGGGCTCCGGGACGCGGTGGTCGAGGTGGGGCACGCCCGGTTCGCCCGCGAGGTGATGGCCGCGGCCGGCCTGCCCGCGGAGGCGCGCACGCAGGCCTGGGAGGCGCTCGGGCGCAAGGACGAGGCGGCGCTTCTCCGGCTGGCCCGGCGCGGCCGGGGCCGGCCCGCCGCGCGCCGGGCGCTGCCGGCTCTCGCCGCCCTCTACGGCGACGGCGCGCTCGAGCGCGCCCGGGAGATCGCCCGGGCGGTCCCCGGGGCGCGCGCACCCCTTCGCGAGGTCGAGACGGCCCTGCGGCTGGCGCGGCGGCGCGGGGCGGGGGCGATCGCGGTCGACCTGGGCGAGGCGCGCGGGCTCGGCTACTACACCGGCATCACCTTCGCCGGCCACGCCCCCGGCGCCGGCAGCGCGGTGGCCGCCGGCGGCCGCTACGACGAGCTGCTGGCGCGCTTCGGCCGCCCCGGTCCCGCCATCGGCTTCGCCGTCGACCTGGAGTTCGCCACGCAGGCCCTGGAGCGGGCGAGCGGGAAGGGCCGCGGCGCGCTCGCCCGCCGCGCCCGCCGCGCGCGGCTCCGGTAGCCAGATCCGCTCGCCCCTGGTATCGTCGAGCCACATCCCCCAGGAGCGCGCATGGCGAACGTGGTGGTCGTCGGAGCCCAGTGGGGCGACGAGGGCAAGGGCAAGATCGTCGATCTCCTCACCCAGGACGCGGACGTGGTGGTCCGCTTCCAGGGGGGGAACAACGCCGGGCACACGCTGGTCGTCGGCGGCGAGAAGACGGTCCTTCACCTCATCCCCTCGGGGATCCTCCACCCCGGCAAGCACTGCGTGATCGGGAACGGCGTGGTGGCAGACCCGGAGGTGCTGGTCCAGGAGATCGACCGGCTCAAGGCGAAGGGCGCGTTCCAGGACGACGGGCAGCTCGTGGTCTCGCTCGACGCCCACGTGATCATGCCCTGGCACAAGGCCATCGACGTCGCCCGGGAGCAGGCGGCCGGCGCGGGCAAGATCGGCACCACCGGGCGGGGCATCGGGCCGACGTACGAGGACAAGGTGGCCCGGCGCGGCCTGCGCATCCGCGACCTCCTCGACGAGGCGCGCCTGGCCCGGCGGGTCCGCGACCGCTGCCCCTCCGCCCGGGAGGAGCTGCGGCGCCTGGGCGCCGAGCCCGAGCTGGACGAGGACGCCATCGTGCGGCGGTACGCCGAGCTGGGCCGTCGCATCGCCCGCTACGCCACCGACGTCTCCCTCTGGCTGCACCGCGCGCTGGCGCAGGGGAAGTCGCTCCTGTTCGAGGGAGCCCAGGGGACCCTGCTCGACGTCGATCACGGGACCTATCCCTTCGTGACGAGCTCGAACACCGTGGCCGGGAACGCGGTGGTGGGCTGCGGCCTCGGCCCCACCGCGGTGGACTTCGTGCTGGGCATCACCAAGGCCTACTCCACGCGGGTGGGAGGCGGCCCGTACCCGAGCGAGCTCAAGGACGAGACCGGCGAGCGTCTCCGGAAGATCGGCAACGAGTTCGGCGCCACCACCGGCCGGCCCAGGCGGACCGGCTGGCTCGACGCGCTGGCGCTGCGCTTCGCCGCCCGGGTGAACGGCCTGCACGGCCTCGCCATGACGAAGCTCGACGTCCTCACCGGGTTCGAGAAGGTGAAGATCGCGGTCGGGTACCGGCTGGACGGCAAGGTGCTCGAGGAGATGCCGAGCGACCCGGAGGTTCTGGAGCGCTGCCAGGCGGTGTACGAGGACCTGCCCGGCTGGTCCGCGAAGGTCGAGGGGCTCCGCACCTGGGAGGATCTGCCGCCGCCCGCCCGCGCCTACGTGAAACGGGTCGAGGCGCTGGTGGGCGTGAAGGTGATCGGGATCTCGGTGGGCGCGGAGCGGGGGGAGAC
>DATIUR010000102.1:0-5150 GCA_035466675.1 Anaeromyxobacteraceae bacterium
CCGGCCCGGGCGAGCCGGCGCACCTCGGCCACCGGCAGGTCGAGCAGGCGTGCGACGTCGCGGGTGCTGTACCCCCACACGGCGGGCGATCCGGGGAACGGGTGGCGAGGGCAGGAGCCTCGCACGTCGGCTCACTTCCGGGAAGCGCCCTTCTTGCGCTCCTCCGGGGCGGGTCGCGCCGCCCGCCGGGCGGGCTTTCGCTCCTCCGACGCGGCGGCCTCGGCCTTCGCCTCCGGCTCCGGCGCCGCCGGGGGCGGCCGGGCGGGGCCGGCGGCGAGGCTCGCCTTGAGCGCCTCCATGAGGTCGATCACCTGGGCCTGCGGCTCGGGCGCCGCCACCTGGATCTCCTGCCCCTGGACCTTGCCCTCGATCGCGGCCAGGGTCCGCTTCTTGACCGCGTCCTCGTACTTGCCGGGCTCGAAGCGGTCGGCCGCGATCTGCTCGACGAGCTGGAGCGCGAGCTGGATCTCCTGCTCCTTCACCTCCGCCTCGTCCAGGGGGATCTCGTCGAAGGGGCGCACCTCGTCGGCGTAGAAGAGCTGCTGCATGACGAGCCGGCCTTCCCGGGGCCGGATGAGCACGAGGTACTGCTTGCCGCGCGCGGCGTAGCGCGCCAGGGCGGCCCTCCCGGAGCGGCGCATGGCCTCGGAGAGAAGGCGGTAGGCCTTGGCGCCGCCCTTCTCCGGGGACAGGTAGTAGGCCTTCTCGTAGTGGACGGCGTCCACGTCCGAGGCGGGCACGAACTCGGCGATGTCGATGGTCTGCGAGGCGATCTCCTCGAGGGCCTCGAGCTCCTCGGCCGTGAACCGGACGTAGCGGTCCTTGGCGAACTCGTACCCCTTCACGGTCTGGTCCCGCTCCACCTTCTCGCCGCACTGCGAGCAGACGTACTGCTGCTTGAGCCGGGCTCCGTCCTTGTCGTGGAGCAGGTTGAACGAGACGGAGGAGGCCGGCTGGGTGGCCGAGTAGAGCCGGACCGGGATCGACACGAGCCCGAAGGAGATCGTGCCGGTGGCGACGGGTCGAGGAGCCATGCGAGCCTTATAACCCCGGCCCGGGCGCGGATCCGGTTCCGGTCCCGGGGCCCACCTTGCCCGACAGGCTCGAGCGATATCGGCGAAAGCGCGACCCGCAGCGGACCCCCGAGCCCTTCGGGGACGCACGCCCGGCGGGAGCGGGTGCGCCGCTCCGCTTCGTCGTCCAGAAGCACGCCGCCCGGAGGCTCCACTGGGACTTCCGGCTGGAGCTGGGCGGGACGCTGCGGAGCTGGGCCGTTCCGCGCGGGCCCAGCGCCGACCCCGCCGACAAGCGCCTGGCCGTGCCGACCGAGGACCACCCGCTCGAGTACGCCGACTTCGAGGGCGTCATCCCGCCCGGCAACTACGG
Organism: Anaeromyxobacteraceae bacterium; assembly: GCA_035466675.1. Taxonomy (GTDB): domain Bacteria; phylum Myxococcota; class Myxococcia; order Myxococcales; family Anaeromyxobacteraceae; genus Anaeromyxobacter. The sequence goes on from DATIUR010000102.1 coordinate 1,387, forward strand.
CGCCGGCGCGGTCGTCGTCTGGGACCGGGGCACCTGGGTTCCGGAGGGGGATGCGGAGCGCGGCCTCGCGCGGGGCGACCTCAAGTTCCAGCTGCGCGGCCACAAGCTGCGCGGCGGCTTCGCGCTCGTCCGCACCCGGCGCGGCTCCCCGGGCAAGGAGGAGTGGCTGCTGGTGAAGCACCGCGACGACTTCGCCGACCCGAGGGGCGAGGCCGCCTACGGGCAGGAGTCGGTCCTGTCCGGGAGGACCGTCGAGGAGGTCGCCGCCGGCCGCGGGCGGGCCGAGGAGGCGGCAGCGGAGGCCGCCCGGCTGGGGGCGCCGCGGAGGAGGCTCGCGCCCTCCGGCGTGCGGCCGATGCTGGCCGAGGCGCGCGAGGCGGCCTTCACGCGCGACGGCTGGCTCTTCGAGCTCAAGTACGACGGCTACCGCATGCTGGCGCGCCGCGAGGGCGCGCGCGCCCTCCTCCGCTACCGGAGCGGGCAGGAAGCCACCCTGCTCTGGCCGGAGGTGGCGCGGGCGCTCGAGACCCTGCCGGTGGCGGACCTCTTCCTCGACGGCGAGCTGGTGGTGCTCGACGCGCAGGGCAGGCCGAGCTTCCAGGCCCTGCAGGCGCGGGCCGGGCTCTCGCGCCCGGAGGAGATCGGGCGCGCCGCGCTGGAGAGCCCGGCCACGCTCTTCGCCTTCGACCTGCTCGCGCTGGGCAGCCGCGATCTCCGGTCGCTCCCGCTCCGCGCGCGGAAGGAGCTGCTCGCGCAGGTGGTGCCCCGGCTCGGGCCGATCCGGTACGCCGACCACGTGGAGGCCCGCGGCGAGGACCTGCTCCGGGAGGTGGCGGCGCGCGGGCTGGAGGGGATCGTGGCGAAGCGGGCGGACGCCCCCTACCGGCCCGGCCGCTCGCCCGCCTGGCTCAAGATCCGGCTGGAGCGGGCGGGCGACTTCGCGGTGGTGGGCTTCACCGCGCCCCGGGGAACGCGCCACGGGTTCGGCGCGCTCCACCTGGCGGCGCGGGAAGGGAACGCCTGGGTCTACGCGGGGAGCGTCGGATCCGGGTTCGCCGAGCGCGACCTGGAGGCCATCCGGGAGCGGCTCGGGCCGAGCGTTCGCCGGACGCCGCCCTTCGCCGGCCCGGTCCCGCCGGGGCGGGGAAACGCCTGGGTGGAGCCGGAGCTGGTGGTGGAGGTCCGCTACCGGGAGTGGACCCGGGACGGACGCCTCCGCCACCCGGTGTTCGTGCGCCTCCGCGAGGACAAGCGTGCGGAAGAGGCGGTGCGGGAGGACGGCTCGGGCGAGCCGCCGGCGGCCGCCCCCGCCGCGGCGGCGGCGCGCCAGGTGAAGGTCACGAACCCCGGCAAGGTGTTCTTCCCGGGGGAGGGGATCACCAAGGGCGACCTCGTCGGCTACTACCGGGAGGTGGCGCCGTTCATGCTCCCCTTCCTCCGCGACCGGCCGCTCGTGCTCACCCGGTTCCCGGACGGCATCGAGGGGAAGAGCTTCTTCCAGAAGGACGCTCCCGCCTGGCGGCCCGCCTGGATCCGGACGGTGCGCGTCCGCAGCGAGGGGGCGGACCGCGACGTGGATCACTTCCTGGCGGACGACGCCGACGGGCTCGCCTGGATCGCCAACCTGGGCGCGATCCCCATCCACGTCTGGGCGAGCCGGGTGGGCGCGCTGGATCGGCCGGACTGGTGCGTGCTCGACCTCGACCCCAAGGAGGCCCCGTTCGCCCACGTGGTCCGGGTGGCCCGGGCGGTGCGGGAGCTGTGCGACGCCATCGGCCTGCCCAGCTGCCCCAAGACGACCGGGCAGCGGGGGCTGCACGTCCTCTTGCCGCTGGGGGGCCAGCTCACCCACGAGCAGTCCCGGACGCTGGCGGAGCTCGTGGCGCGCGCCGTGGAGGCCCGCCACCCGGACGTGGCGACCACGGCCCGCTCGCTCGGCGCGCGCGGCGGGCGGGTGTACCTCGACTTCCTCCAGAACGGCCTGGGGAAGACCATCGCGGCGCCCTACTCGGTGCGGCCCAGGCCCGGGGCGACCGTCTCGGTCCCCCTGCGGTGGAGCGAGGTGGGCCCGCGGCTCGACCCGGCACGCTTCACCATCAGGAACGTGGTGGCGCGCGCCGGGCGGCTCGGGTCGGACCCGATGGCGCCGGTGCTGGCCGAGCGGCCGGACCTGGTCGGGGCTCTGGAGCGGCTGCGGGAGCGGATGGGCGGCGAGCCGGAGCCGCCTCCCGGGCCGGCCTCGAGGCCGCGATCGAGGTCGAGCCGATGAGGCCGTGCCTCGCTGCGGGCCGCCGGGGAGACCCAGGCGGACGTGGAGGCGCGGGCGCTCGAGGCGATCCGCGCGTTCCTTCGCCCGCCGGGCTAGAGTGCGGCGCCAGGTGCGGCGCGCGTGCGTGGGACCCCGGCGGGGCGGAGGCATCCGGGTCGAGATCCCGGGGCGGAGGACCCTCGTCCTCCGGTGCCTGGTCCTCGACATGAACGGCACCATCGCGACGGACGGCGAGGTCCTGCCCGGCGTCGGCGGACGGGTCGCGCGCCTCTCCCGCGCGCTCGACGTGGTCGTGCTCACCGCCGACACGTACGGCACGGCCGCGCGCGCCCTGGCGGGGCTCCCGCTCCGGCTGCACCGCATCTCCACCGGCGACGACAAGGCCGCCTTCGTGGCGAGCGGGCGCGGCGTGGCCGCGGTGGGAAACGGCGCCAACGACGTGGCGATGCTCCGCGCCGCGGACCTCGGGATCGCGGTGCTGGGTCGGGAGGGAACCGCCGCCGCCCTCCTCGGCGCCGCCGACGTGGTGGTGACGCGGATCGAGGACGCCCTCGACCTGCTGCTCGATCCGCGGCGTCTCGTCGCAACCCTGAGGCGGTAGCCCCGCCAGCCACCTCGACTTGGCGTCAAATCGGCGCCAATCGCGTCGCTTTTTTGTGGCGCAATTCCCTTGCCGCGAATAGGCTGGTGCGGACCCCAGGCACCGGAGGAAGGACATGCCCCGCCCACGCAGCGACGCCGCCATCGACCGCATCCTCCGAGACTCCGCCGAGGAGGTCGTTGCGCGCGTCGCTCCCGTCCTCACCCGCCTTCTCGGCGAGATGGTGGAGCGTCAGCTCCGGGAGGACGCCAGGGCCGGCCGCTTCGCGCGGGGGCGCGGCCGCGCGCGGCGCCGTCGCGGCGCGGAGATGACCCGCTGGGTGGCCGACCGCCGCGCCCGCCGCGTCCCCAAGTTCGTCATCGAGGCGACGGGGCTCGACACGAAGAAGAAGATCGTGGCGAAGTACGGCGATGGCGCCTCCTTCGAGCGCGGGAAGGCGCTCCCCCGGGCGAAGGGCTAGGGCACGGGGTGGAGCAGGGTCCGCCGGGCCCGGCTCACCGCCCGTCCCGCTCCGCCAGGCCGCGCAGCAGCCCCGCGGCCTCGAGCGCGTCGATGGCCTCGTCCGCCGCGGACAGGTCCACCCAGAAGCCGGCGCCCGAGCGGGCTGAGCCGCCCACCAGGAAGCTCGTGCGGGTGTAGGTCTCCACCTCCACCCCGAAGGAGATCCCCGCCCGGTCCAGGACCTCCTCGACCCGGCGCGCCTCCTCGAGCGCCGCCGCCAGGTAGACGCGGACGATCTCCTGCCCCTCGAGGAAGTCGTCCATCGCGATGCGCGCCATCCGTGGATCCTCCGGACGGAGTGTAGCCGAGACATCCGGCTCCAGGCTCCGGGGTTCAGGCTCCGGGGAACTGGAAGGCGCCGGGCACCGATTGCGCGGGGGGTCTCTGCTGAAG
>DATIUR010000103.1:0-7914 GCA_035466675.1 Anaeromyxobacteraceae bacterium
AAGCGAAGCGTCCGCCCACGGGCCCCGCGGGGGAAGCGTTTCCCTCGGCGCTCCGCAACTCGCAGGACAGGGTGCGGCCGCCGCTCCCGTCCGCTCCCGCCGGCATCGACGCCCTGCCAGCACGCTCCGGTGCCGATCGGAACGCAGCGGCTGGACCGGCGCCGCTGCCGGTCCGATACCCGACCGAAGAAGCCCTCCCGCGCTCGAACGCTCCGCGCCTGCGGGCAACGCCCCCGCGGGTCCCTGTCCGGCAGGTGGTGCGCTCCCCGGCGCGGCGAGAACCGGGGCCGCGCCGCGCAGCGAGCCGTCGGCGAGGGCCTGCCGGTTCCCCGGCGGCTGCGGTGCAACGCATGTCCAGCCGCGGCCGTCCTGCGGGACCGGCGCGGCTGGTTTGCGTTGCCGCAGGGGTTCCGGGCGCGGGGAGACGGTTCCGGCTTCGACGGTGACGGTCCACGCCCCGGCGAGCAAGCGCGCGGGCCCGGGCTCGTCCGCGCCGACGTCGGGGACGGTTGCCGGCGGAAGACTCGCCGCCGAGACACTGCAAGCGAAGGGACCTCGGGCAAGGCCCCCGTCGAGCGTTTCAGGATCACGATCGGTCGTTCAGACGCGGAACCGGCGGACCTCTCCGCGGAGCACCTCGGCCTGCGTGGCCAGGTCCACGATGGCGGCCTCCAGCTCCCGCACCGAGGCGCTCTGCGCCTCGGCCACCTGGCGGATCTGCACCACCGCGGTCATCACCTGCTCGGACCCCTTGGTCTGCTCCTTCTGGGCCCGGTTCAGGTGGTTGACCATCTCGCTGATCGACTCGATGGCCCGCGTGATCTGCTTGGAGCCGCGCGCCTGCTCCTGCGAGGAGAGCTCCACGTGCTTGGTGACCGCCTTCATCCGCTCCGCGCTCTTCATGATCTGCTCGGAGCCGCGCGCCTGCTCGGCCGTGGCGGTGGCGATCTGCTGGACCGTCTCGGCGATCCGGTTGATGGCTGCGGTGACCGCCTTCGAGCCCCGGGCCTGCTCGATGGTGGCGCGCGCGATGGCCTTCACCATCTGCGTGGACTTCAGGGAGGACGCCTGGATCTTCTTGAGGGCGGTCTCGGCCTCCTGGCCGAGCCGGACGCCCTCCTCGACGTTCCGCACGCCGCGGTCCATGGCCTGCACCGCCGCCCGGGACTGCTCCTGGACCGCCCGGATGAGGTCGGAGATCTCCTTCGTGGAGGCGCCCGTGCGCTCGGCCAGGTCCTTGATCTCGTCCGCCACCACGGCGAAGCCCTTGCCGTGCTCGCCGGACTGGGCCGCCAGGATGGCCGCGTTGAGGGCGAGCAGGTTGGTCTGCTCGGCCACGTCGTCGATCACGTTCACGATGTTGCCGATGGCGGCGATCTTCTGGCCGAGCGCCTCGATGACGCCGGCCGCCTCCTTGGAGGACCCCTTGATCTTGTCGATGCCGGCCAGCGTCCGGGAGAGCGCCTCGGCGCCCTGCTCGGCGTCGCGCTGGGCCTGCTCGGACAGCTTGGCGGTCTCGTTCGCGTTCGACTCGACCTGGCCGATGGAGACGTCCATCTCGTTCATCGAGGAGCTGGTCTCCTCGGTGGTGGCGGAGAGGGCCTCGATGTTCTTGGCCACCTCCTTGATCGACCAGGTCATCTCCTCGATGGCCGCGGTCGTCTCCTCGACGCTGCCGGCGAGCGACTGGATGTGCTCGGCCACCTCGTCGTTCGTGGCGGCCATCTCCAGGATCGAGGAGGAGGACTCCTCGGCGCTCTGGGCGAGCACCTCCACGTTGTCCGCGATCCCCTTCAGGCTGGCGATCATCTCGCTCATGGAGCTGGAGGTGTCCTGGACGCGCAAGGAGACGGTGCCCGCCCCGCTGGAGACGGCCGACCCGGTCCGGGAGATGCGGTCGATCACGGCCGCCACCTCGCCGGTCACGTTCTGCACCCGGGAGAGGGTCACGGTCAGGTTCTCGCCGATGCGGTTGAGCGACTCGGCCAGCGTCCCGATCTCGTCCTGCCCGTGCTTCTCGGCGCGCGCGGTGAGATCGCAGTCGGAGACCCGGCGCGCCACGCCGCTCATCTCGTCGAGCGGCCGGAGCACGAGCCGGTTCGTGACGAGGTAGACCACCGCGGCCAGGAACGCCCCCACGACCAGCAGGACCATGGCCACGTAGGAGCGGACCCGGCCCAGCTCCTGGCCGAGCTGCGCCTCCGAGAGGCCGACCAGCACGGTCCCGACCTGGCGCCGCTCCAGCTCCCCGCCGGGCGCCGCCGACCAGACCGTCACCGGCTCGGTGAAGCCGTGGTAGTGCGCGCCCCACCGGAAGGCGCTCGCCATGGCGTGGGCGGTGTGCGCCGACACGGCCAGCGGGAGCGCGTCGAACCGCTCGTCCGCGACCTGGGCCGCCACGCCCAGGTCGGCCCGCAGGACCACCGCGTACTCCAGGTGATAGTCCCGGAAGCGCTCCTCCAGGACGCGGGCCACCAGGTCGAAGCGCCCGGCGCGCAGCGGCTCCCCCACCAGCGCCGCGATGGCCAGCGCGCCGCTCTCCCCCCGGTGGCCGAGGCTCTCGTCGAGCGCCCCGCGCAGGAAGCGCCCCACGCCCAGCCCGGTGCCCGCCCCGGCGATCACGAGGGCGAGGACGATGGAGAGGAAGAGCGTCCTCTTCACCCCGAGCCAGGCCACCTGCCTCGCGAACAGGTTCAGCATGCGCGCCAGCCCGCGATGCTAGCTGACCCCCCGCCGCGTGACTACTGCATGAACAGATCCTGGACCTCGACCTTGGCCTTGCCCGGCTCGCCGGCGACGGGCTGCGTCCCCTGCTTGAAGGCCGCCACCACGCCGCGCCCGGAGTCGGCCGCTCGCTCTCCGGTCTCCGGGTCGATCCGGATCTCCACGACGCCGGGCGGCGCCACGAACTCCGGCTGCGGCCGCTCGTTCAGCGCCACCTTCATGTAGTCGAGCCAGATGGGGAGGGCGGCGTGCCCGCCCGTCTCGTACCGGCCGAGCGGCGTCACGTTGACGTCGTACCCCAGCCACACGCCCGTGGCGAGGTCGCGGGTGAACCCGAGGAACCAGGTGTCGAAGGAGTCGTTGGTGGTGCCGGTCGTCCCGGCGGCGGGCTTGCCCAGCGCGGCGGCGCGGGCGCCGGTGCCCACCGTGGCGACGTCGCGCAGGAGCCGAACCAGGATGTAGGCGGTGCGCTCGTCCATGGCCTGCTCGCGGGGCCGGGAGACCTCGACGAGCCCCGCGGCGAGCCGCGTCGAGAGCGGGACCCAGGGGTCGCGCCAGTCGGAGTGGTCCTCCAGGAGGCGACCCTCCCGGTCGATCACGCGCTTCAGGAAGGTGGAGGGGCGCTTCTCGCCGTACCGCGCCAGCAGGGCGTACACGTTGGTCAGCTCCCAGGGCGTCACGCAGGAGGAGCCGAGCGCGCTGCCCAGCTCGAGCTTCACCGGCGAGGTGATGCCGAGCTGCTTCGCCCAGTCGGCCAGCGCCTGGGTCCCGAGCTTGGCGTTCAGGGCCTCGGCCGTCTTGACCGCCGGGATGTTCATCGAGTTCACGAGCGCGGTGCGCAGCGTCACGTCGCCCTTGAACTGCTCCCCGAAGTTCTGCGGCTTCCAGCTGTTCTCGGAGTCGCGAAAGACGAGGGGCGCGTCGGTGAGGATGGTGGAGGGGGTGAAGTCGAGCTTCTCGATGGCCGCCGAGTAGACGACCGGCTTGAAGGCGGAGCCGGGCTGCCGGCAGGCCTGGAAGGCGCGGTTGAACTCGGAGGCGTCGAAGTCGTACCCGCCCACCATGGCGAGGAGGTGGCCGGAGCCGGGGTCCACCGACACGAGCGCGCCCTGCAGCTTCGGCTCCTGCTCCAGCGTGAAGAGCAGGTCCGCCTCGGGCACGTCCTTGGGGCGGCCCACCCCGAGCGACTGCTCGGACGCCACCAGGGCCCGCCGCTCCACGCGCCGGAGCAGCACCACGTCGCCCGCCTTGAGGACGGCGCCCACGCGGGCGACCAGGGCATCGGGGTGGGACACCTCGGGGTTGGGGCGCCGCGCCCAGCGCATCCCGGCGAGCGGGAGGGTCCCCGCGTTCTCGCCCACCTCGACGTGGGCCAGCCCGGCCTTGTCGTCCACGCGCGCGACGATGCCGACGCAGTACTCGCCCGCCTGGATCCGGCCCGCCGGCCAGGCGCGCGCCAGGCGCGCGGCCAGCGCCTGGCGCTCCTCGCCGGCCACCCGGGCCACCGGCCCGTTGAACCCCTGCCGGTGATCCACCTCCATGAGGCCCGCCAGCATGGCGTTCTGGGCCGCCCGCTGCTTCTCGAGGTCCATCGCCGCCTCGACGCGCAGGCCGTCCCGCAGCAGCCGCTCGTTCCCGTAGCGCTCCACCACGTCGAGCCGGACGGTCTCCACGTAGAAGGGGGCCATCTCCCGGAACACGTCGTCGACGCCCCACACCTTCACGTCCGCCTCGGCGGCCCGATCGCGCTCCTCCTCGGTGATCATCCCCTCGTCGTACATCCGGCGCAGCACGTAGCGGCGGCGCTCCTTGGCGGACTCGGGATGCGCGAACGGGGAGTAGCGCGAGGGAGCCTGTGGCAGGCCGGCCACCAGCGCCGCCTCCTCGAGGCTGAGGTCCTCCACGTTCTTCCGGTAGTAGTTCTCGGCCGCCGCCTGCACGCCGTAGCTGTGGTGGCCCAGGTAGACGCCGTTCAGGTAGAGCCAGAGGATCTCCTCCTTGGAGAAGGCGCGCTCCAGGCGCCTGGCCAGGATGGCCTCCCGGATCTTCCGGGAGAGCGATCGGCGCGTCGCGGCCTCGAACCCCTCCGCGCTGATCAGGATGGCCTTGGCCGTCTGCTGGGTGATGGTGGAGCCGCCCTGGATCTTCTTCCGCAGGACGAAGGTGTTCACCGCGGCGCGGAGCGTCCCGAAGAGGTCGATCCCGCCGTGCTCGAAGAAGCGCTGATCCTCCGAGGCGACGAAGGCCTGCACCAGCTGGCGGGGGATCCGCCCGAAGGGGACGACCTTCCGCCGCTCGTCGAAGAACTCGCCCACCACCTGGCCGTCGGTCGAGATCACCTCGGTGACGATGGGGGGGCGGTACTCCGCGATGGAGGGGAGGTCCGGAAGGCCGCGCGAGAAGACGAGGTACGCGGTGGCGCCGACGACGATCCCGGCGTTGACGAGCCCGATGGCCGCGAAGAGCCCCCACCAGGCGAGCGCCTGCTTGGGGGTGCGCCTTGCGGGCAGGCCTTCCAGCACGACGCGCGTGCGCCTCGCCATCGCCCCGCAATCTAGACGCGGGGGCCGGCCGGATCAACGCTCCGGACGCTGGCGCGGCCGTGGGTGGGCCTCCGACAGCTCGGCCGGCCCGCGCAGGTTGGCGCGGGAGAGCACGCCGGCGAGGTCGTCCGGCAGCGGCGCCTCGAGCCGCAACGGCGCGCCGCCGGTGGGATGCGGCAGGGAGAGCCTCCAGGCGTGGAGGAACGTCCGCCCGAGCCCCCAGCGCGCCCGCGCGGTGCGGTTGAAGGCGAAGTCCCCGTACCGGCGGTCGCCCGCCACCGGGTGGCCCACCGCCTGGAGGTGCCGCCGGATCTGGTGCGTGCGCCCCGTCTCGATGGTCACCGCCAGCAGCGAGGCCTCGCGCATCGAGGAGAGGACCTTCCACCTCGTCACCGCCTCCTGCATCCTCACGCCGTGCATCGCCTTCGAGCGGGCCGTCTGCTCGTGCTCGGAGAGCGGCTGGTCGATGGTCCCCGTCTCGCGCGGCATCTTCCCCTTGGCCAGGACGAGGTAGGTCTTCCGCACGTCCTCGCCGGAGGTGAAGATCGCGGTGAGCCCGACCATGGCCCGGCGCGTCTTCGCCACGAGCACGACGCCGCTCGTGTCGCGGTCGAGCCGGTGGGCGGGCGAGGGCCGGAACTCGCCCGGGGCCGGGCGCTCCTGGGCGGACAGGTGCGCGCGGGCCATCTCCACCAGGGTCGGGCCGGTGATGCCGGTTCCGGGGTGCGCCGCCAGCCCGGCCGGCTTGTCCACCGCGAGGAGGTCGGCGTCCTCGTGGAGCACGCGGAAGGTGACCCGCGGCCGTGCGTCCCTCCGCGCGGCCGGCGCCTCCGCCGCGGGCGGCGAGAGCAGGCGTTCCTCCTCCCCGCGGATCGCCACCGCGTCGCCCTCCCGGAGGATCTGCTCGGGCCGGCCGCGGGCGCCGTTCACCCTTATCTTGCGGGTGCGGAACATCTTGTAGACGTGCGAGAGCGGCACGTCCCGCAGGGCCCGCCGCACGAACTTGTCGAGCCGCTGGCCGGCGGCGTCGGCGGAGACGGCGAGGGTGATCACCGGTCCGCCCTCACAGGAGCTCGAGCTGCCGCGTCTCGCGCAGGGGTTCCGCCCGGAGCCCCTCCCGGCGCAGGGCGGCGGCGAGGTCGTCGGCGTGGCCGTGGACCGTGAAGACGCGGGAGGCGCCGGTCGCCTTCGCGTAGGCCACGAGCGAGGGGAAGTCGGCGTGGTCGGAGAGGGGGAAGGCGGCGTCCACGCCGCGGAACCAGCGGGCGCCGTCCAGCGCCCAGCCGGTCAGGACCGCGGTCCGCCGGCGCCGGACGCCCCGCATGGCCGCCCCGCGCGCGAGGTGCGGTGGCGCCACCACCACCTCGCCCGGCTCCGGCCCCTCCGGGCCGAGCGGGCGCACGCCCGGCAGGGCCACCCCCTGCGACTCGTACACCCGGTTCACCGCGTGCACGGCCGGGTGGGCCCGGCAGCGGTAGCCGGCGCCGGAGAGGAACTTGAGGATCTCCTGCGCCTTCCCGAGGGCGTAGCCGAGCAACACCGGCGTTGCGCCGTCGGAGAGCGCCTGGTCCACGAAGCGGCGCACGGCCTCGAGCGTCTCCGCCTTGGGCGGGAAGACGTAGCGGGGATGGCCGAAGGTGGACTCCATCACCAGGACGTCGCAGGGCATCACCTCGGCCCGCTCGGCCGCGTGCGTGGGCTCGGTGCAGAGATCGCCGGTGTAGCCCACCGCGGTCCCGTTCCGGGTGACGAGGATCTGGGCCGAGCCGAGGACGTGCCCGGCCGGGAAGAGCTCCAGGGTCAGCTCGCCGAGGCCGAAGGGAGACCGGTACGCGGCCGGCAGGGCCTCGGTCGGCCGGCGCCGCGTCTCGCCCAGGCGGTGGCGCATCAGCGCCAGGGTGGCGGCGGTGGCGATGGTGCGGTCGTGCCGGCCGATGTGGTCGCCGTGCGCGTGCGAGACGAAGGCGCACTCCACCCGGCGGCGGGCGTCGAGGTGGAGGACGCTGCCGCTGATCCGGAGCTCGCCCCGGTGGATCTCGATCGGGGAGCGTGCCATCGGACGACGTTCTACACCGCGGGACCGACGGAGGGGCAGGATGTGGCTGCTGTGGGTGCGGGGAGGGCGCCCGGATCGACTGGAGGTTCCGACGAGGGTCGGACGATCGCGGTGCGAGAGGCCGCCACATCGGATCCCTCGGGGCCGCCTCGCCCACACCCACCCCCTTGGCGAGCGCCCTGTACCTCACTTATGGTCCACGACAGGCTACTTTGGAGTGATAGGCTCCTCTTCACTGCGCGTGTGGCGCACCGAAAGGACGAGGGCCATGAACAAGACCTGCACCCGGGTGATGCTCGCTTTCGCGATCGCGTTCGCCGCAGGGAGCGCGAGCGCCGTCGACATCTCGTTCCGCGTCTTCAGCAACTCGGCGGCCATCGGCCCGCCGGCCGTGGCGTTCGCCTCCAAGCTCACCACGGTGTCCGAGACCGCGCTCGGCTACGACAACCGGGTCCGGTTCGTGAGGCTGGCGGGCATTCCCGCCATCCCCTCCCAGTTCGGCGGCAGCATCATGGCGGCGGTGGCGGCCGGTGGGCCGCTCGCCTACTCCCTCGGGGCGCCGGGCGGTGGCTTCGACGCCGCCTACAACTC
>DATIUR010000104.1:0-6832 GCA_035466675.1 Anaeromyxobacteraceae bacterium
ACGTGGGCGAGGCGGCCGCCGGCCGCCTCGGAGGCCCGCTTCACCGAGAGCAGGTCGGCTCCCGACTCGAAGCGCAAGACGCCCACCAGCCGCCGCGAGACGGCGGGCGCGCCGGGGCGCCGGGAGGGAGCGCGGGCGGCGCCGGGCCGGGCGAAGGCGGCGGCGAGCGCCGCGTGGAGCGCCGCGCCGTCGGCGAAGCGCGAGGCCGGCTCCTTGGCCAGGCAGCGCAGCACCACCCCCTCCAGCGGATCGGGGACGGCGGCGAGATCCGAGGGCCGGGGGGGACGCAGGGCCAGGTGGGCCTGGCGGATCTCCCCCGGGGCGCCCTCGAACGGAGGCCGGCCGGTGGCCATCTCGAACAGGATCGCGCCTGCGGCGTAGACGTCGCTGCGGGCGTCGGACGGCTCGCCGCGAACCTGCTCCGGCGCCATGTAGGGCGCCGTCCCGGCGAAGGCCCCCGCCGGCACCACCGGTCGGGCCAGGGGATCGCCGGGCCGGACGGCCAGGCCCAGGTCGATGAGGCGCATCGCCCCCTCTCCGAGGAGGAGGTGGCCGGGCTTGAGGTCGCCGTGCGTCCATCCCCGGGCATGGAGCGAGGACAGCGCGTTCGCCAGCGCCAGCGCCCGCTCGCGCAGCTCGTCCGGATCCATCGGCCCGCCGGCGGCCGAGAGGCGCTCGGCCAGGGAGGGGGCCAGGATGCGCTCCAGGGCGAGGTAGGGAGCGTCGTCCTCGAGAACGCCCTCCTCGAGAAGCTCGGGCACGAGCGGCGGGCCGAGGCTGCGGAGGGCCTGCGCCTCGCGGTGGATCTGCTCCCGGGCTCGCCCCAGCTCCACCCGCGCCAGCTTCACCGCCGCGGTACGCCCGTCCGCCAGCCGGCGGGCCGACAGGATCTCCCCGAAGCCGCCCCGGCCCAGGAGGCCGAGGACCTCGTAGCCGGGGATGGATCGCCACCGGGGCGGCCCCGGGTCGGCGGGGACGGGAGGAAGGGGGGTCTCCGGCACCACGCCGCATCATAGCGCCGGGTCCGCGGAGCCTGCGCGCGGGTCGAGGGAGCCCCGCGTGCCGCGCCGCCGACCCGGGAGGCGCGCGACGGGGAGCGGGCGCCTGTACCGGGATCGGGTGACCCGCGCTCGCGGGATGCCGCGCGCCAGGGGCGGCCGCCAGACTTCATTTCAATACCGTTTCCGCTCGGGTGGGTGGGTGGGGCACGCGGGAGTCGCGGCGCTATCGGGGGCGTCGCGCGAGCGGAGCGGGAAGGAGACGTCATGTCCATCCGTCACGTTGGCGCGGCCAGCGCTGCGCTGCTCGTCTTTCTCCTGGGTTGCGGTGGGCCGATCGCGCCGGCCGAGCCGCTCTCGCCGCGCGGCCTGGTGAGCTCCAACCTCGTCGCGCAGAACGGGATCGCGATCAACGGGATCGCGATCAACGGGATCGCCATCAACGGGATCGCCATCAACGGGCTGGAGGGCGGGCCCACGAACGGCCTGGCTCCGGGAGCGGGCTCGAACGGCCTGGCCGTGAACGGGCTCACGCAGGAGGCGCTCGCCACGCCCGAGTTCCAGGCCTGGTTCGCGATCGACCCGGCCTACTCGTCCTCGGTGATGACCTACCTGGTCCGGTGCGCCCTCGGCCCGGAGAAGACGCTGGTGTACTCCCACGGCGAGGCCTCCTACGCCTGGACCGGCACCCTCGCCGTCGCGCCCGTCTGGGCGACGGGCATCGCCATCGAGCCGGCGGAGCAGCAGCTCGTGTCCGCCTGCCTGGCCGCCCACGTGAACGGCCTCGGCCAGCACGTCGACATCTCGGTGCGCGGCTACCTGGCGGACGGCACGACCATCCCGGTGACGGACGCGGAGGCGGCCGGCTGGACGAACCGGGAGGCCTGCTTCTTCGGCAACCTCTTCGACGGGACGGGCGTCTGGGACGCGCTCGAGCCCGACCTGCTCGACCCGGTCATCTCGACGCCGCGCGGCTGCGCCGCCGAGTTCGGCGTGGCCCAGTCCTGCCCGCCCATGATGCAGGCCGGCATGTGCGCGGACATCTGCGCCGTCGGCCCGGACGGCGTCACCTGGAACGACTGCGCCGTGAACGGCATCCACTACCGCCCGCTGCGCGTCTTCCTCCAGGCCTCGGACGTCTACCGGTGCGGCGACGGCGTCTGCCAGTCCGTCACCGAGAATGGGACCACCTGCGCGGCGGACTGCTCGCCGCCGCCGGCCACGCCGTGATCCGGGAGGCCGCCATGACGAACGAACAGGTGACCCCCGGCTGCGGCGTCCCCCCCGAGCAGATCGGCTCCGGCGCCGGGCGACCGGCGCTCCTGTGGATCGGCTCCTCCCGGCCCGCCCACCTGGGCCGCTCCTTCCGGCTCGATCGCGACGAGGTGACGATCGGCCGCGCCAGCGACGCCGATCTCGCGGTGGACGACCCGGGCGCCTCGCGCCGCCACGCGCGCGTCGAGCGAGGCCCGGACGGCGAGTACGTCATCGCCGACCTCGGCTCCCGCAACGGCACCTACGTGAACGGCCTCAAGGTGCGGTCCACCCCGCTTCGCGAGGGCGACAAGATCCAGCTCGGGACGGTCACGGCGTTCCGCTTCTCCTTCCGGGAGGAGCTCGAGGAGCGCGAGGACCGCCTGCAGCGCGCGATGCGGGCCACCGGCGTCGGCGCCTTCGAGTGGAGCTTCGAGACCGGCGACGTGCTGCTCTCCGGCGGCGCCGAGCGGCTCGCCCCCGATCCGCGCGGCTTCTGGGCCGCGGTCCACCCCGAGGACCGCGAGCGCCTGCGCGAGCTGCTCGCCGCCGCCGCCGCCGAGGGCCGCCGGGTCGAGGTGGAGTGCCGCGTGAACGGTCCGTCCGGCCTGCGCTGGTACGCCATGCGCGGCGAGCCCTTCCGGTCCGCGTCGGGCCGGGTCACCCACGTGGCCGGCTCGATCATCGACGTCACGGCGCGCAAGCTGGCCGAGGCCGAGGTGAGGCGGCAGGCGCTGCTCTTCGAGAGCCTGCTGGATGCGGTGACGGTGCTCGACTTCCAGGGCCAGATCATCGACTGGAACGGGCGCGCCGAGGCGATGTTCGGCTGGACCAAGGCGGAGGCGCTGGGGAAGAGGCCCGGCGACCTGCTCTTCCGCGGCGGGGGCGACGACCTCGCCACCACCCTGGTGGCCAGCGTGTCGCAGGACGGGCGCGTGACCAACGAGGTCACGCTGCGCCGCAAGGACGGCACCGAGGTGGTGGCCGAGGTGGTGGGCGTCCCGCTGCGCGACCCGAGCGGGCGGCACGTGGCCGACATCGCCATCTACCGCGACGTGACGGAGCGCAGGCAGATGCAGGCGCGCCTCCTGCTCGCCGACCGGATGGCGGCCCTGGGGACGCTGGCGGCCGGCGTGGCGCACGAGATCAACAACCCGCTCGCCTTCGTCCTCGGGAACCTCGTCTACCTCGAGGAGGAGCTGCCCCGGCGCGCTCCCGAGAGCACCGGTCTCCCCGAGTTCGCGAGCGCGCTCAAGGAGGCGCGGACGGGGGCGGAGAGGATCCGGAGCACCGTGAGGGACCTCCTCGACCTGGCGCGCGGCCGGGACGCCGAGGTCGTCGCCGAGGTGGACGTGAACGCGGTGGTGGAGTTCACCGTCAAGATGGCCGAGCCGCAGCTGCGCCACCGGGCGCGGATCGTGAAGCGGCTGGGCACCATCCCGCAGGTGGCCGCGCCCGAGTCGAGGCTCGGGCAGGTCTTCCTGAACCTCCTCATCAACGCCGCGCAGGCGATTCCCGAGGGCGACGCGGGGCGCAACGAGGTCCGCGTCACCACCCGCCACGATCCGCAGGCCGGCACCGTGACCGTCGAGGTGAGCGATACGGGCGTGGGGATCGCCGCCGAGGACCGGCAGCGGATCTTCGACCCCTTCTACACCACCAAGACGGTCGGCGTGGGCACCGGGCTCGGTCTCTCCATCTCCCACAGCATCGTCGCCTCGCTCGGCGGCGAGATCGTGGTGGAGAGCGCGCGCGGCAAGGGATCGACCTTCCGGGTGATCCTGCCCGCCTCGGCCGCGACCCCGGCGTCGGCGGTCGAGGCCGAGCGGCCGGCGCTGCCGCGGGCCCGGATCCTGGTGGTGGACGACGAGCCGCTGGTCGGCAACGTGCTCCAGCGCCTGCTCGGCGGCCGTCACGAGGTGGTGGTGGCGACCCGCGGTGCGGAGGCGCTCGTCCTGCTCGGGGCCGGCGCTCGCTTCGACCTCTTGCTCTGCGACCTGCTCATGCCCGAGATGAGCGGGATGGAGCTGTACGAGAAGCTGGCGGCCGAGTTCCCCGACCAGGCCCGGCACACCGTCTTCATGACGGGCGGCGCCTTCACCGACCGGGCGCGGGCGTTCGCCGCCAGGAGGCAGCACCGCGTGATGACGAAGCCGGTGGACCTGCGCGAGCTGGAGGGCATCCTGGCGGAGCACCTCGGCGTGGCGAAGCCGGCCGGCCGGGAGGGGGAGGGCAAGCCGTAGGCGGCGGGGCACGACGAGCGAGGCCGCCCCCCCCCCGACGCGGCCTCCCCCGAGCTCGTCTCCCCACGCCGCTCGAACCGGGTACCGCGACGCTCCGCCCCGCGCACGCTGCGCCCGCGCCCGCTGCCCGGGCGGAGGCGGCGGCGCCGGGTCAGCGCTCCGGCCTGGCCGCGTGGTCGTCGTAGTATTCGGCGGCGCCGGGGTGCAGCGGCACGCCGGCCGACGGATCCGGGCGCGGTCCGCCCGGCCCGTCGGAAGCCTCGAGGATCTCTCGCCACCGATCGGCCAGGGCCTCGGCGATCCGGTACGCGGCCGCCCGCGGGAGGTCGTCGCGGCAGACGAGCAGGTACGGCCCCACCTGGGCCAGGCTGCGCAGCGGGATGCCGGCGCCGCCCAGGCCCCCGCCGCCGGCCGCATCACGGGCGTCGTCCGCGTCGACCAGGGCCACGTCGAGCTGCCTGCTGGCCAGGAGGCGGAACAGGTCGTTCGTGTCGCGGGCGCGGGCAAACATGGCGCGGCTCTCGGGGATGTGACGCGCCAGGGCGGTCACCAGGCGCCGCCCGAGCCGCACCGCCTCCTGCTGCTCGAAGCTGGCGACGATCACCAGCCGGACCCTGCGATAGACGTCCCACTGGCGGTAGGGCGAATGCGCCATGAGCAGCACGCACGCGCCCATCGCCGCCGCCGACCGGAGGAGGACTCGCCGGATCATGAACGGGCGCCCGCGGCCCCGCGCCGACCCCCGGCCCTCACTCGCGCTGCGTCCGGAAGACGTCGAGGTCGAGGATGGCGGTGACCGCGACGTTGGGGGTGTCGACCAGGTTCGAGATGCGCAGGTCGACGGCGACGCTGGAGAGCGCGTAGGCCTGCTCGGGAGTCAGGCCCTTGTTCTCGACCAGCCAGGCCACCATCTGCAGCAGCGCGTTGCGCGCCGCCAGCGTCACGTCCTCGGACAGGTTGGTGAGCGGGCCGATCGTCGCCCCGTCGAGGTAGGCGTGCGTGGCCGGGATCTCGCCGCCGCCCTTGAGCGGGAAGCCCACGGTGGCGTAGAAGCTCGACGGTGCGAGGCGCTTGAGCTGGCTGCCGCCCGAGAAGTGCGGCTGCCTCACCTGCGCGCCGAGCCCCTTGCGCACGTCCACCTGGACGGTCACGGTGGCGTCCATCTCGATGGCGGTGCCCGAGACCTCGCCGTCGCCCTGCGCGAAGTGCACGTCGCCGATGGAGAGCAGGCAGCCCCGGACGAAACAGGGGAGCAGCAGGGTCGTCCCCTTCTGCATCTGCTTCACGTCCATGTTGCCGCCGTTCTCGCGCGGCGGGATGGTCCGCAGGCAGCGGTCGGCGAGGGCCGACCCGGGGCCGCAGACGTCCCGCGGCTGGGCGTCGAGCGGCTGCGGGCCCAGGACGAACCCCCCCGCCGAGGCCAGGGCCGCCTCGCGGGCCAGGAACGTCTCCACCTCCTCCGGGCCCGGCGCCACGCCGATCGTGCCCATGAACCCGTCGAAGCGGACCTTCACGCCCGGGAGGTCGGGGGACGTCGCGAAGCCGCGCGTCAGGTCCCAGCGCACCAGGAAGGGCTCGGTGAAGACGTCGCGCAGGAAGCCGAACCCGGGGACGATGATGGTGTAGCCGAACGGGTCGGGCTCGATGTCCTTCAGGGTCACCGCCAGCACGTCGCCGGGTTCGGCGCCCTCGACGTAGAGCGGGCCGGTGAGCGGATGCACCAGGTTCAGGTTCAGGGCCACGACGTCGGCCGCGGTGGAATCCCGCGTGAGGCCGTGGTCGAAGGCGTCGCGGGTGCCGAAGACCACGGTGGCCCCGGGCTGGGCCACGGCCACGGGACGGATGGACGGGTGCCAGCGGTTGTGGCACCTCGGGTCGTCGGCGCAGCGCGCCCCGGTCTTGGGGATCGCGATCGTGCCTTGCGCTCGCGCCGGGGCGGCGGAGACGAGCGCTGCGACGAGGAAGATGGAGCCGAACAGGGCGACTCGCGATCGAGCCGCCGGGAGCAGGGCAGTGACCATCGTTGGGCCTCCTACGGGTGAAGCGGGGAGCGACTCGGATAACGCCGGCGCGCCGGCGGAACGACGCCGGATGGGGCGTTCGCGCGGCGCCTTGGCCCCTCTTTCCGGCCCTGTGAGGCGGGCCCCGAAGGGTCACCCGTGATCGGGCTGCTCCTTCGGCGGTTCCCGGGGAGGCCGATCCGCCCTTCGCGGCGGAACGCCGCGCCGCGTCAGGAGCCTCCCGGGGGAGAGGCGCGTGGGTGCCCGGGCCCGAGCGCCGACGAGATCTACCCGCCCGCCGGCCGCTCCCACCACAGGTCCGGATCCCGCGGCGGCA
>DATIUR010000105.1:0-9884 GCA_035466675.1 Anaeromyxobacteraceae bacterium
CATGAGGACGGTGCGACGCGAGGAGATCCTCGACCCGGCCACCTACGAGCGGTCGCGCGAGGAGATCCGTCCGGCGGTGATGGAGGCGAAGGCGAGGCGGCGCGTCCACGTGGCCGGCGTGCTCACCTTCCTCTTCGAGAATACCGCCACCATCCGCTACCAGGTCCAGGAGATGGTCCGCGCCGAGAAGATGACCCGGGAGGAGGACGTCCTTCGCGAGCTGGAGACCTACAACGAGCTCCTGGGCGGGCCGGGCGAGCTGGGGTGCACGCTGCTCATCGAGATCCCCGATCCGGCCGAGCGGGACCGCAGCCTGCGCGAGTGGCTCCCCCTCATCGGCCACATCTACGCGAAGCTCGCCGACGGCACGAAGGTGCGCGCCAGCTACGACCCGCGCCAGGTGGGGACCGACCGGCTGTCCTCGGTCCAGTACCTCAAGCTCGACGTGAAGGGCGAGGTTCCGGTGGCGATCGGCGTGGACTTCCCCGCGCTCACCGGCGAGACGCCGCTCGGCGCGGAGCAGCGCGAGGCGCTCCGCCAGGACCTGGCGGCGTAGGCGCGGCGCGCGCCGGCGCGCGGCCCGGGCCCGGGCATGCGGTCGGGGGGGCCCGCCCGGGGGGCGCGGCGAGGCCGAAATAGGGGCGGCCCGCGTCCGTAGGAGCGGGCACGGAGGTCGTCATGAAGCCCCTCGCCCTCGCCCGAGCCCTCGTCCTCGTCGCCCTCGGAATCGCCCTCGAGGCCGGCTTCCTCCTCGACGCGGCGGTCCCGCCGCGCGAGGCCATCCTGGCCCAGCGCGCCGCCCGGGCGGCCGCCGTGGCGCGTTCCGCGGACCGTCCGTCCGCCGGGGTGGCGCAGGCCTCGGCCGCGCCGGCGCCCCGCTCCTGAGGCGAGCGCGGGGGCCCTCGCCCCCCGCGCCGCGCTTGACAAGGCGCGGCGCCTCCCCGAACGTGGCCGCCGACCACCGGGGCCGACGCGAGGCCCAGCGAGGGATCCCATGGCCCGCACCATCAACTTCAACGCCGGCCCCGCCGCCCTGCCGCTGCCCGCGCTGGAGCGTGCGCGCGACGAGATGCTCGACTTCGCCAGGAGCGGCATGTCGGTGATGGAGCACAGCCACCGGGGGAAGGAGTACGAGGCCGTCCACGACGAGGCGATCGCCCTGCTCCGCGAGCTGCTGGGCATCCCGGGCACGCACGAGGTGCTCCTCCTCCAGGGCGGCGCCTCGGCGCTCTTCGCGCTCGTGCCCATGAACCTCCTGGAGAGGGGGCGGACCGCCGACTACGTCCTGACCGGCGCGTGGGGCGAGAAGGCCCACGGGGAGGCGAAGCACACCTCCCTCCTCCTCGGCGCCCAGGTCCGCGTGGCGTGCACCACCGGGCAGGGCGAGGGCAAGGAGAAGGCGTACGTCCGCGTGCCCGAGCCCTCGGAGATCCAGGGCGACGGGGACGCCGCCTACCTGCACCTCACCTCGAACGAGACCATCCACGGCGTCCAGTTCAACGTCGATCCCGGCCGCCCGTTCCCGGACACGGGGAGCGTGCCGCTGGTGGCGGACATGTCGAGCGACTTCCTGTGGCGCCGCTTCGACGTCTCGAGGTTCGGGATCGTCTACGCCGGCGCCCAGAAGAACATCGGCCCGTCGGGCGTGGTGGTGGCCGTCGTCCGCAAGGACCTGGTGGAGCGGGGGCGGAAGGACGTGCCCAAGATCTTCCAGTTCCGAACCCACGCCGAGAACCGCTCCCTCTACAACACGCCGCCCACCTTCGGCATCTACGTGATGCGCAACGTGCTCGCCTGGCTGAAGGGGGTGGGCGGGCTCGGCGCCGTCGAGGAGACGAACCGCGCCAAGGCGCGCCGCCTCTACGGCGTCATCGACGCCCACGCCGGCTTCTACCGCTGCCCGGTCCAGAAGGAGAGCCGGTCGGTGATGAACGTGGTCTTCCGGCTCCCCTCCGAGCAGGACGAGGAGCGCTTCGTGGCCGAGGCCAAGAAGGCCGGCATGGTGGGGCTCAAGGGGCACCGGTCGGTCGGCGGGATCCGCGTCTCCATGTACAACGCGGTCTCTCCCGAGTGGGTCGAGGCCCTGGCGGGGTTCATGGAGAAGTTCGCCGGGCGCGGGTGATCCCCGTCCGGGCCTGCCGCACGGGCTGGCCCGATATCGAATGATCGCACGCGGTTCCGCTGCGCCCGTTGACGAAAATCACTCGCGGCGAGCCGCCCTCCTCGCGTAAGCTACGCGTCCTCCCACCTCTCCCACAGGGTCCATCCGGACATTCCCGTGGGGACGCGACTGACGAGGGACCGCGCGGAGTGGCAACGTCTCGTACCGTGAACGCACCCGCGCTGAGGATCGTCCCCGGGCTCCCGGAGGAGCCGGGGACCGAGTCCGTCCACACGCCGGTGCCGTTCGACCTCTTCTGCCGGCACGACCGGGAGCCGCAACGCCGCGGGCTCGATCTCGCCGAGGCGCGGGGGATGCTGGACGCCGGCCGGTTCTGGACCGAGTACCAGCCGATCGTCCAGGCGCGGAGCGGCCGGACCGTCGCCTTCGAGGCGCTGGGCCGCTTCCGGGCGCGGGACGGGAGGATGGTCTCCCCCGCGGCGGTCTTCGCCATCCTGCACGCCGACCCCGGTCTCCTGCTCCGCGCCGAGCTGACGCTCAAGCTGCACCAGGTCGAGCACGCGCCTCGGACGCCGCTCTTCGTCAACCTCGACCCCGACAGCTGGTGGCGCTCGGGCGACGCGAACCGGAACCCGTTCCTGGCGCTCTTCTCCTCGGCCCACACGCGGGTGGTGGTCGAGGTCACCGAGAACATGGCGAGCGCCGACGCGGTGCGGGCCCAGCAGATGATCCGCGCGCTCCGGGGCCGCCGGCTGGCGGTGGCGCTCGACGACGTGGGCGCGACGAACGGGCTCCTCTCCTTCGACGCGATCGCCGAGGCCGAGGTCCTCAAGTTCGACCGGACCCTCATCCCGCGGCTGCGCAACCCGCGCTACCGGGCGCTGGTGATGGCCTTCACCCGCATGGCGCGGGAGACGGGCGCCCGCACCGTGCTGGAGGGCGTCGAGACCACGGCCGACTTCGTGATCGCGCGCGACCTGGGCGTGGACCTGGTGCAGGGCTTCCTGTTCAAGGACCGGGCCCGCATCGCCCGGCGCTGACCCGCACGCTGCGCGGCGCCGCGCCGGTGGTACGGCTGCCCGCCCCGCGGGCGTCCCCCGCTAGAAGAGGTTCGTCCGGTAGTGGTAGGTGGCCCGATCCTGCCACGCCTCGATGGCGCGGAAGACGTCGCGCAGCCGGCTTCGCTCGAGCGAGGAGAGGTCCCGCAGCGAGACCAGGTGCGTGGGCGGCTGGCCCCGCGCGAGGGTCCGGAGCTGCTCGCGGACCCGGAGCCGCAGCAGGAACCGGTAGGCCTCGGCCAGGGTCTCGAAGGTGTCGTCCTCCATGAGCCCCGCCCGCGCCGCGGACCGGAGGCGCTCGATGGTGTTGGAGGTCCGCGCCCCCACCTCGAGCCCGTAGACGCGCGCCAGGAAGACGATGCAGGAGATGGCGTTGAGCTTGAGGTCCACCCGGGAGGCCTCGCCGCGGAGCCGCAGGACGAGCCCGCTCGGCACCCGGAAGGTGAGCGCCGTCTTGGCCATGGCGGGCAGGAAGGCGCGGGCCCGTGCGGCCCGGTCGACGATCGCCTCGAGGGATCCCACCGGGAGCCCGCCGTGCCCGCGGCGGAAGTCGAAGAAGATGGCCGCCTCGAGGAGCGCCTGGGGGGTGGGGGTGGCGAGCCAGCCGCGGAAGCGCTCCTCCCACTCGGCCAGGGGGCCGCGCCACCTCGTGGACATGTAGCCGCCCGGGCAGGCGGGGAAGCCGGCCGCCTGGAGGTCGGTCACCACGCGGGAGGCCAGCGCCTCGAAGTAGCCCCTGGCCTCGGGCGTGTCGTCCGCCCAGGCCAGCGCGTTGTCCTGGTCGGTGAGGAGGAGCTGCTCCATCCGGCCCTCCGAGCCGAACACCAGCCAGGCGTAGGGACACGGGGGGCGGCCCAGCTCCGCCTCGGCCCAGCGCAGGATGCGGGCGAGCAGGGTGTCGTGCAGGCGGGCCACGAACTGGCCGATCACCGCCGGCTCGAGGCCGCCCGCGAACAGCGCGGAGACCATCTCGGTGACCCAGGCGCCGTAGCCCGCCAGCGCCTCGCGCCCGGGGAGCTGCTCGATCCGCTTGGTGACCGCCACCGGCCCGGCCCGGGTGGAGCGGAGCACCGCGCCCGCCGAGATGACCCCCACCAGCTCGCCGCCACGGGTGATGGGCAGGTGGTGCACGCCCGCGTCGAGCAGGACCCGCCAGGCCTCGTAGAGCGGCGTCTCGCCGGGCACCGTCCGGAGCGGCGAGGAGACCACCTCGCGGACGGGCGTCTCCGGCCCGCGGCCGCGGGCCAGCACGCGCTGGCGAAGGTCGCGGTCGGTGACGATGCCCGGCGGATCGCAGTCCACCAGCACCGAGCCGACCCCGCGCTCGCTCATCAGGCGGGCGGCCTCGCCCACGGTGGCCTCCGGTCCGATCCGGACCGGCGGGCCGTGCAGGAGCCGCTCGACCGGGAGCCCCAGGTCCGGCTGGAAGCTCTCCACCGGCGAGCGCTCCAGGCTGTGCCGGAGGCGCTCGGCCAGGCGGCCCGCGAAGTGGCCGGCGAAGGAGGCGTGGGCGAGGAGCGCCTCGAACTCCCGCTGCGGCAGGCGGAGGGCGTGAAGCTCCTCGTCCACCACCACGTCGAGGCGGGCGCGCCCGGTGAGGAGCGAGGTGAAGCCGAAGATCTCGCCCTCCTCGAGAACCTGGAGCGTCTGGCCCCCGCGCTCGATGCGCACGGCCCCGCTCCGGATCACGTACAGGTGCCGGCTCGGCTCGCCGCCGCTCTCGAGGACGCGGACGCCGGCGGCGAAGGAGACCTCCTCCAGCGCGGGCGCGACGGCGTCGAAGGCGTCCTGCGGGAGCGCGTCGAACGGCGGCGTCGCGCGCGCGAAGCGCAGGGCCTCGGCCTCGATCATCCGTCCGGAAGCATAACAGAGCGGGCGGCCCGCTTCTTGCTCGGGTAGACTGCGCCGCGGCCGGACGGGCCTCCAGGGCCCGTCCGGCGTGGTCCGAAAGCCACAGGAGTCGCCCATGCGCAACCCCATCGCCGTCGCCCTCGCCGCCACCCTGGCCCTGCTCGTCCCCGCCGCCGCCTCCGCCGACACGAGCGTCTCGGCGCCCTGGTCGATCACCTTGGGCGTGTGGGGCGGCGTCACCCGCTACGACGTCCTCGGCCTTCAGCACGGGGTGGGCACCATCGAGCCGCAGGACGGCAGGGATCTGCTGGAGGGGAACTTCGACACCTGGGGAGGCTCGGCGGTGCTGCGGCTGGGCTGGTTCGACGTCGGCCTGCTGTACGAGCGCACCCCCTCGAGCGGCGGCGCCGGGAGCGCGGTCTTCACGCCGGTGGCCGGCTTCGCCTGGAACCTGTCGAGCATGATCCGCCTGGACGTCCTCGGCGAGCTGGGGGGCCACCAGATCTCGGACATCGGCGCCTCCGGCTCCTGGGACGTCACCAGCGCCGGGACGGTGTGGCTGCCCTACGTCGGCGTCCGACCCACCCTCTCGCTGCGCCTGCCGGTCGGGCCGCTCCGGGCCATCTTGTCGGTCGCCCCCTTCGCGCGCTGGGATCTCGTCAAGAAGGAGGTCACGGTCCAGGTGACGAGCGGCACCACCACCACCATGAACACCTACGAGGCGGGCGGGACCACCTTCGGGATGGTGGTCGGCGCCGGGATCGAGATCTGACGCGCCTGCGCGCCCTTCCTTCGAGAGGCTCCAGGCTACGGGCTACCGGCTACAGGCGACGTCGAACCTGAAGCCTGAAGCCCGTAGCCTGAAGCCCGCAGCCCCTACCCGAGCCGGGCCAAGGTCTCCTCCACCGCCCGCTCGTCCTCGCCGCCGCTCGCGACCACCTCCGGCCTCTCGGGCCGCTCGTAGGCGGGCCCGGCGCCCGGAAGCTGCGGCGCGCTCCCGGCCCGGGCCCGGGCCCACAGGCCCTTCGGGTCGCGCGCGGCGCAGGTCTCCTCGGGCACGTCGACGAAGACCTCGACGAAGCGGGGAGCGAGCGCGCGCGCCCGCTCGCGGAAGGCGCGCCGGTGCGCGGTGGCGGCCACCAGCGCGATCCGTCCCTGCCGCGCCAGGAGCGCGGCCAGGCGCGCCAGCGTCTCGTAGAAGGCCGCGCGGCCCGCCTCGTCGTGGCCGGGCGCGGGCACGAGCGCGGCGCGGACCTCGTCGCCGTCGAGCAGGACCGGGGCGCGGCCGGCGGCCTCGAGCCGGTCGCGCAGGCGCCGGGCCAGGGCGGTCTTGCCCGAGGCGGGGAGCCCGGTGAGCCACACCACCGCGCCCGTCAAGAGGCCGCCTCCGCGAAGAGCACCTCGGCCCAGGCCGGGTCGAAGCGCGGGCCCTCCAGGGCGCGCTCGGCGAGGTGCAGGATGGCGTCGCGGGCGGGCGCGCCGAGGCGCGGGTAGAAGCGCGGGCTCGCCAGCACCAGCGCGCGCCAGGCCAGGAACGGCGGCGCCGTCTCGAGGACGCCCGGGTCGCCGGTGGCGGCGAGGTACAGCTCCCAGAAGCGCCGCCAGAGGAAACCGAGCCCCCGCGGCCAGGACGAGCGGTGCTCGAGCGCGAAGAAGACGTAGTTCACGCTCATGGCGACGACGTCGTCGGCGGGGTCGCCCCGGCCGCCCCGGGAGGCGTCGAGCAGGGTGAAGCGCGCGCCGTCGCCCCGGGCCGGGCGCCGGAAGAGGACGTTGAACGGGTGGAAGTCGCCGTGGGTGCGGGCCAGGCGCTCGGCGCGGTCGCGGAGCCGCCAGCGCCAGGAGAGGCACCGCTCCTCGATCCGGCGGAGCCGCTCGGCGGACACCCCCGGCACGTACGGCGGGTAGGCGTCGGCGATGCCGAAGACGCCCTCGCCGTGGCCGACCAGGTCGCGCAGGGCCCGCCGCCAGGCGGGCGGGTCGTCGATCCGGTCGGCGTGGAGGCGAGCGAGCCAGCGTGCCAGCGCCTCGCAGCGGGCCACGTCGAGCGGGCCGGCGGTCCCCTCGCGGGCGATGCGCCGCAGGTCCTCGGCGTAGGGTTCGCCCTCCGCCCACTCGGTGACGAGGTAGAACTCGCCGGTCCCGCGGAGCGAGACGAGCCGTCCGTCCCGGGCGATGGCGCCCACGTCGAGCGCACGGACGTGGTCCGGGATCTGGTTGAAGAGATCGTGCGCGAGGAGCATCTCCTCGGCGCGATCGGCCCGCCGGTCGTGGCCGAACTCGTTCGGGACCGCGGTCCGGAAGACGAGGTCGCGGCGCCAGCCCGCCGGCTCGACGATCGTGACCCGGAGCGGCCGGCCGTAGCCGATCCCCTTCTCGGTGTCCACCTGCTCCTCGACGTCGGTCCCGAGCGGGCGCACCTGCTCGACCGACGCGCCGGGGAAGAGCGCGGAGACGAGGGCGCGCAGGCCCTCCGGTGTCTCGCTCCGCATGGCGGCCTCCTTCCCGCGGTGCCGGGAGGCCCGGCGCGCGGTCCCGGGGCCGCGGCATCGCCTGCCATCAGGATAACGCCGGGGGCGCGCGCGGGCGCCGCCACGGCCGGGTGCGGCCGATCCGCGCTACCTCGCCGGGGCCGTCTTCCGGGCCGGCGCGGCGGGCTTCTTCGAGGCGGCCGGCTTCGTCGCCGCCGGCTTCGGGGCCGGCTGCGGGGCGGCCGCCGCCTCCCGCTTCGGGTCGAAGGCGGGGGTGAGCAGGATCTCGATGCGCCGGTTGCGCGCCCGGCCGCGGTCGGTCTTGTTGGAGGAGAGCGGTTCGTACTGCGAGTGGGCCGCCGCCACCAGGCGCGAGCCCGGAACGCCGGCCTTCTCCTCCAGGAAGCGGACCACCGTGATGGCCCGGGCCGCGGACAGCTCCCAGTTGGTCGGGTAGCGCTCCTGCAGGCGGGCCGAGATGGGCAGGTCGTCGGTGTGGCCGGAGACCGTGATCCGCTTGTCCTTCATGCGGGCCAGCACCCCGCCGACGCGGGAGAGCACCTCCTCGCCCTGCTTCGAGAAGCCGGACTCGCCCACCGGGAAGAGGATCTCGTCCACCACGTCCACCTTGATCTTGCCGCCGGACTGGGAGAGGCGGACCGCGCCCTTGGCGATCTCCGCCTTCATCTTGTCCTCCAGCTCGCCCATCTCGCCCTTGAGCGTGGCGATCTCCTCCTCCTTGGCGAGGACGTTGCGGGACAGCTCGTCCTGGAGGGCGGCCAGCTCGTCCTTGGCCGCGGTGGTGCGCTCGAGGCGCATCTCGAGATCGGCGCGCTCGGTGCGCAGGTCCTCGATCTGGGCGCGCGCGTCCTGGAGGGCGCTGTTGGCCGCCGCGGCGTCGGACTGGGCCCGGTCCATCCGGTTGAGGAGCCAGAGCGCGGCGGCGGCGGCGGCGGCGAGCACCAGCACGAGCAGCACCCAGGGCGTGCGGCTCGGCTTCGCCATCTTGAGCGCCTCGCGGACCACGTCGTCGTAGCTGTCGAGGCGCTGGGTCTCCTGCTCCTTCTGCATGGATTCCACCTTCCGCGAGGGGAGGGTCATTCTTCCACCCGTTCCGGGGGGCGGCAAGCGGGCGATCCGTATCCCTTCTCCCACAGTCCGGCCCCGCCGGAGCCGCGGGTGGGCCGAAGGAGGACAAGCCACGGAGCAAACGTTCGAAGGGGTCGTCGATTCCACCGCGGATATTCTGTTGCTGGCGGTTCGTGGGCCGGTCCAAGATTCCCCGCATGCCCCTCGCCGTCATCCCCTGGTTCGAGCTTCCCACCCTCGAGCTGGGCCCGTTCCGGATCCAGTCCTTCGGCGTCCTCTCCGCGCTCGGGATCCTGGCCGCGATCCACATCGGCTCGCGCGCCTCGGCGCGGCTGGGCAAGGACCCGCGCGTCATCCCGGACTTCGCCGTGGCGGGCGTGCTCAGCGGCATCGTGATGGGCCACCTCGTCCACCTCTTCTTCTACCACCCGGAGGAGCTGCGCGAGGGGCCGCTGCGGATCCTCAAGGTCTGGGAGGGGCTCTCCTCGATGGGCGGCCTGCTGGGCGGGATCGCGGCGGCCGTGGTCTTCTTCCGGGTGAAGCGGATCCCGCTCCGCGACTACGCGGACGCCTTCGCCCTGGGCATCCCCTGGGGCTGGGGCGTGGCGCGGCTGGGCTGCTTCACCGTGCACGACCACCCGGGCGTCCGGACCGACTTCCCGCTGGCCGTCGCCTTCCCGGGCGGCCCCCGCCACGACCTGGGCCTCTACGAGGCGGGCCTCCTCTTCGCCATCGGGGCGGTGGTGTGGGCGCTGCTCCGGCGCCGGCTCCTCGCCGGCCGGCTGCTCGCCCTGGTGGCGCTCCTCTACGGCGCGGGGCGGTTCCTGCTCGACTTCCTGCGGGCACGGGAGATCGTCTCCGGGGCGGGCTTCTTCGCGAAGCCGGACGGGCGCCAGCTCGGGCTCACCTTCGCCCAGTGGTTCTCGCTCCTGCTCGTGGCCTGGGCGGTGTGGGCGCTCGTCCCACGCCGCGGCGGTGGTACAAAGACCGCGTGAAGGTCCAGGACCGAGCGCTCGTCGCCCGGCGCGCCCTCGCGAGGGCGGGGCCTGTGCCGTCGGACCCGACGGCCGAGGCCGAGGCGCGGCTCGCGGCGGTGCTGGCCGAGGTGACCGAGCTCGACCTGGCCATCGAGGCGCTCTCGGTGGAGCTGGACGCGTTCGGGCGGCTCTACGAGAAGCGTCTGGCCACGCCCTTCGCCGAGCTCGACCTGGCCGAGCGGCTGGTCCGCCGGATCCAGGGGCTCGAGGACGAGATGGCTCGCCTGGCCGAGGGGCTGCGGTCGGGCGAGGTGGC
>DATIUR010000106.1:0-14134 GCA_035466675.1 Anaeromyxobacteraceae bacterium
CGCCTGGCACGTGCGGCGCGCGCCGGGCGTCTACAGCCTGTTCGCGTCCAACTACTCCTGCGGCCCGGACAGCTTCACCCTCCACTTCTTCCAGTACCTGATGGAGGGCAAGCCCTTCGCCGTCATCGAGACCGACGGCCATTCCGGCGACGCCGGCACCAAGACCCGCGTGGAGGCCTTCCTCCACTGCGTCCGCGAGGACCTGCGCGGCGGATCGCAGCGCGTCCCCGCCGACCCGGACCGGCTCACCGTGCAGAGCACGGGCATCGGGGCGCTCATCGCGTCGCAGGAGCGCGTCCTCGTGCCCTGGATGGGGCCGGCCAGCGACGCGGCCGTGGCCGTGTTCCGCGGCGCCGGGGTGAACGCCGAGGGGCTTCCCGAGCCGACGCGGGAGAGCCTGCGCCTGGGGCGGCGCCACACCTCGGGCAAGGAGTGCGTGCCCATGGCGCTCACGCTCGGGAGCCTGCTCGAGCGGATCGAGCGCGAGCGGGAGACCGACCGGAAGTTCGTCTTCTTCATGCCGAACGCCGACGGGCCCTGCCGGTTCGGCGTCTACAAGGAGCTGCACCAGATCACGCTCGACCGGCTGGGCTGGAGCCCGCGGGTGCGGATCTGGTCGCCCGACTCGCGCAACTACTTCGCGGGCGTGCCGCCCGGGGTGGGCGCGCTCGTGCTCGCTGCCATCACGGCGACCGACCGGCTCCGGGACATGCTGTACGAGGTCCGGCCCGGAGAGGCCCGCCCCGGCGCCGCCGAGGCGATCTACGCCCGCTGGTCGAAGGCGCTCACCGACCACCTGGAGCGGGTCACGGCGGGGAGCGACCACGGCGCGGCGCGGACCATCTGGGAGGCCGTCTCGGGCCGGGTGTGGGGCATCCCCGACCTCGTGGCCCGGGCGGCGGCGGAGTTCGCCGCCGCGCGCGGCGCCCGCGAGGTTCCCGTCGTCCTCATCGTGGGCGAGATCTACGTCCGGAACGTGCCCTTCTCCAACGACGGAGCGGCCGACGCGCTCGCCCGCCGGGGCATCGGGAGCCGCGTCGCCACCTTCAGCGAGTACCTGCAGTACTCCGACTGGAACGCCGTCCGGAACCGCGGCCACCGCCTGGGCGACCGGTTCAACCACTTCATCCGCGTGCGGATCGAGGAGGTGGTGCACGACGCCGCGGCCGAGGCGATGGGCTGGCACCGGGCGGCCCGGACCGAGGACGTGCTGGAGGCGGCCCGCCCCTACCTGCGGGACGCGCTGGAAGGCGAGGCGGTCCTCACCATCGGGGCCCCCGTCCACGCCTGGCAGGAGAAGGAGATCGACGCCGTCCTGTCGGTGGGCCCGCTCGAGTGCATGCCGAACAAGATCGCCGAGTCGCAGTTCCACCACGCGGCGGAGCGGGAAGGCCTGCTCTCGCTGACCCTGTCGCTCAACGGCGACCCGGTCGACCCCGAGGTGCTCGACGCCTTCGCCTTCGAGGTCCACGCCCGGTTCCGGGCGCGGAAGGGACGGTCCTCGCCGCCGCCGCAGGAGTCGTGGGTGGACCGGCTGGGAAGCGCGCTCGAGCCGGAGGCGCCCCCGGAGCAGCTCCCCTCGTAGGTTTCGCGGGCGTGAGCGCCGCGCCGCGTGTCCGCCCGGACACGTCGGGGCGGAAGCGCCCGCGCCGCGGGCGACGCCCGGCGGGCACGCCCGCTGCAACGGCTCCCTCCGGATCCCACCACGGAGGAACCCGACCATGAACCGTCTCGCCGCCCTCGCCTCGCTGGCCGCCGCGCTCGCCGCCTGCTCGGGCTCACCCGCCGAGAGCGCCGGGCCGGCCGTTGGTCCCACCCCGGCGCTCGTACCGGTGGCGCGCGCGGCTCCGCCGCCGCCCGGGACGATCGCGCCCGCGCCCGACCGGGCGGTCTCGCCCGCGCCCCCCGGGGCCGCGCAGGGGAAGCCGGCGCCCACGGCCGCGGAGGTCGAGGCGTTCGAGCGCTCCGTGGGGAAGTAGGGCTCGCCCGGGGCGCGCCGCAACGCGGCTCCGGACGGACGCGCTACGGTCCGCCGCGCAGGAATCCCCAGAGCATCACCGCGAAGAAGATCGGGACCAGGATCGCCACCGCGCCCCCGACCACGAGGGCGAATCCGACGGCGACCTTCCGCAGGCCCGGGGCGCTCGGCACGGCGGCAGTATGCGGGAGCGACCGGTACGGCGCCAGCCTTCACGCCCGGGCCGCGGCCGTGCTATCGGATCCCCGATGCCGCTCCACGAGGTCGCCGCGAGGGGCTTCGAGGCCGCCGCCGAGGCGTACGATCGCGGCCGGCCCGGCTACCCGGCCGAGGCGGTGGAGGCGCTCGCCGCCGCCCTGCGGCTCGGCCCCGGCGTCCGGGTGCTCGATCTCGGGGCGGGGACGGGAAGGCTCGCGGCCCTCCTCGCCGCACGCGCGCGGCCGGTGCTGGCGGCGGAGCCGGTCGTGGCCATGCGCCGCCGGCTGGCCGCGGTCGGCGGGGCGATCCCGCTCGGGGCCGTGGCCGAGTCGCTCCCGTTCCGGGACGGCTCGCTCGACGCGGTGGCGGCGGCCCAGGCCTTCCACTGGTTCGACGGGCCGCGCGCCCTGTGCGAGATCCACCGCGTGCTCCGCCCGGGCGGCCGGCTCGGGCTCCTCTGGAACCAGCGCGACGACGAGGTGGACTGGGTGAGGCACGTCTCCCGCGTCGTGAACGCGCGCGAGGGGGACGCCCCCCGCTACCGGTCCGGCCTGTGGCGCACGGCCTTCGAGGGGGCGCCCGGCCTGTTCGGCCCCCTGCAGGAATACCGTTTCCGGCACGTGCAGTGGCTCCCGCGCGAGAGCGTGGTGGACCAGGTGGCGTCCGTCTCCTTCGTGGCGGCGATGCCCGAGGAGGAGCGCGCCCTCCTGCTCGACGAGGTTCGCCGCATCCTCGAGCGCCACCCGGACACGCACGACCACGCCGAGGTGCCGCTCGCCTGCCGGGCCGACCTCTTCTGGTGCGAGCGGCGGTGAGGCCGGACGCGGGTCGGGCGCGACGCTCGCGGGGATCCTGCGGTAGGATGCCGGCCAGATGATCCGGATCTCCATCCCGCTCGCGATCCTGCTCGCCGGGGTCATCGCCATCGTGGCGCGCAAGCCCCGGCTCTTCCTGCCTCTCCTCGTCGTCTTCACCATCTGGGCGCTCTGGCAGATGTCGGCGAGCCGGCGACGGCGGTGAGAGCGCCGGGACCTCCCGGGGCGCTCCCCGGCGCGGCCTGGCCGCTGCTCGCGGCCTGCGCACCGGCCATGATCCTGGCCGACGCGGCCGCCAAGGCGGTCGCTCGCCGCCTGCGCCGCCGGAGGTCCGAAGTTCCGCGTGCGGGGGCGGGCCGGCTCGCCTAGCTTCTGGCGGATGAGCCGGGGCAAGCCGCGCATCGGGATCTCCTCCTGCCTGCTGGGCCGCCGGGTCCGCCACGACGGACAGCACAAGCGGGACGCCTTCCTGGTCGAGGTGCTCGGGCCCTTCGTGGAATGGGTGCCGGTCTGTCCCGAGCTGGAGGTGGGCATGGGGGTGCCGCGCGAGCCCGTGCGGCTGGTGGGTCCGGCCGGCGCGCCGCGAATGCGGGCGGAGAGGAGCGGCCGGGACTGGACCGAGGCCATGGCGGGCTGGTCGGACCGGCGGGTGGAGGATCTGGCCGGGCTCGATCCGTCCGGATACGTCACCAAGAAGGACTCGCCGAGCTGCGGCATGGAGCGCGTGCGCCGCTGGCCGGAGAGGGGCGGGCCGCCGCGGCGCGACGGCGTGGGCGCCTTCGCCCGGGTGCTCATGGCCCGCCTCCCGCTGTTGCCGGTGGAGGAGGAGGGGCGGCTCGGCGACCCGCACCTGCGGGAGAGCTTCGTCGAGCGCGTGTTCGCCTACGCCCGCTGGAAGGCGGCCCTGGAGGCGGGCATGACGCGCGGGGCGCTGGTGCGCTTCCACACCGTCCACGAGCTCGCGCTGCTCGCCCACAGCCCGGACGCCTACCGGAAGCTGGGCCGGATCGTGGCCGGTCTCGGGAAGGGGCGCATCGACGGCGCGGCGGAGAGCTACGGGAGCGGCTTCATGGCCGCCCTGAAGGTCCCGGCCCGCCGGGGCCGCCACGCCAACGTGCTCCAGCACATGCTGGGCTACTTCCGCGAGGTCCTGGAGACCGCCGACCGCAGGGAGCTGGAGGCCTCGGTGAAGGACTACCAGCGCGGGCTCGTGCCGCTGATCCTCCCCCTCACGCTCATCCGTCACCACGTCCGGCGGCACGGCATCGCCTACCTGGCCGACCAGGTCTACCTCGATCCGGATCCGAAGGAGCTCATGCTCCGGAACCACGTCTAGGCACGGGGAGCCCTGGCGGCGGGCTCAGAACTCGCCGAGCTGGAACTCGGGCAGCGCCATGCGCCGCTCGGGCGGACCCGCGTCGAGGTCCACGTGGGCGCTGGCGCCGTAGGCCACCAGCACCCGGGAGCGCTGGTCGCCCGCGCGCGCGCCCGGCCGCACCACCGAGATCTCGTAGGCGCCGGGCCGGAGCCCGGAGATCTGGAATCCGCCGCGCGGATCGGTGACCGCCTCCGCGCCGTCGATGGACCCCGCCGAGACGGCGACCACCCGCGCCCCGCCTGCGGGCCGACCCCTCTCGTCTCGCACCACGCCCTCGATGCGGCCGGGCCGCTGCATCTCCACCGTCGGGATGCGGCCGCGCGTGTTCACCGGCACGAAGGCGGGCAGGTAGTCGGGGTGCGACACCACCAGCATGAGCAGGCCCCGGGGGGCCTTCCGGATGTGGAACCAGCCGCCCGAGCCGGTCGCGGCGAGGTCTCCCACCCGCTCCGGACGGACGAAGCGGAGGCGCTCCACCTTCGACGGGTCGGCGAGCCCCACCCGCGCGTTCACCACCGGGAGGCCGGTGGAGGCGTCGAGCACCTCTCCCAGGACGTCCTCGCCGCCGCCCAGGGTGATCTCGGGCATCACGAGCTTCTTGCCGGCGGCGCCCATCACGTGGATCACGTTCGGCGCGTACCCGTCGGCCCGGATGACGATCCGGAACTCGCCCTCGGGCGGGACCAGGATCTTGAAGGCGCCGCGCGAGTCCTCGAACCGGATGCCGTTCACGGTGAACCGGGTGACGGGCTGCCCGTCGGCCGCGCGGGTCACGCTGCCGCGGAGCTCGCCCGGGATGCCCGGCACCGGAGGAGCGGCGGCGGGCGCGAGGGGCGCGAGCAGGAGCAGGACGGAGGCGAGTGGGTGCATCGCCAGCATCGAGGCGAAGGATACCTCACGGGATCCGCGGGCGCCCGTCCCACGCCCGCGGGCCGCCCGAAGGCGCGGTGGCGCAAGGTGCGCACGATCGCTACACGGGGGCCCGCGACCGCCCCGCCGGGGGTGCGCCGGGGGAGGAGGCCCGCGCGGCGCGCCTTTCCGCCGTGTGGGCCGCGCGGGTCGCGGGTGCGAGCATGGGCTCCCCGTGCTAGATCAGGCCGCCCGAAATCGGCGCCGTGAGCCCGGGAAAGGAGCGTCGGCGATGGCCACCCTGAAGAGCGTGAACCCAGCCACCGGGGAGGTCCTCCGGACCTTCGAGGAGATCGGCGACGCGGCCCTGGACGCGAAGCTCGGGCTGGCGGCCTCCACCTTCCGCACCTGGCGCAAGGTTCCGTTCGGCGATCGCGCCCGCGTGCTCGTCCGCGCCGCCGAGGTGCTCGAGCAGCGCAAGGATCACTGGGGCCGGATCATGACCTCGGAGATGGGCAAGACCCTCAAGTCCGCCGTGGCCGAGGCGGAGAAGTGCGCCTGGGCCTGCCGCTACTACGCCGAGAACGCCGAGCGGTTCCTGGCCGACGAGGAATGGAAGTCGGGGGCCCAGCGGTCCTACGTGCGCTGGCTGCCCCTCGGGCCGGTGCTGGCCGTGATGCCCTGGAACTTCCCCTTCTGGCAGGTCTTCCGCTTCGCGGCGCCCGCCCTGATGGCCGGAAACGTCGGGCTCCTCAAGCACGCCTCGAACGTGCCGCAGTCGGCGCTCGCCATCGAGGAGGTCTTCCGGGAGGCCGGTCTCCCCGAGGGGGCCTTCCAGACGCTCCTGGTGGGCTCGTCGCGGGTGGCCCGGATCGTCGAGGACCCGCGGGTGGTGGCGGTCACGCTCACGGGGAGCGAGTGGGCGGGAGCGTCGGTCGCCTCGGTCGCCGGGAAGGCCATCAAGAAGAGCGTCCTCGAGCTGGGCGGCTCCGACCCGTTCATCGTGATGCCCAGCGCCAACGTGGAGGCGGCGGTCAAGACCGCGGTGACCGCCCGGTGCATCAACAACGGCCAGTCCTGCATCGCCGCCAAGCGCTTCATCGTGCACGAGAGGGTCTACGATCGGTTCGAGCGGGAGTTCACGAAGCGCATGGCCGCCCTCGAGGTGGGCGACCCGTTCGACGCCGCCACCGACGTGGGGCCGCTCTCCTCGCCGGCCGAGCTGGAGAAGCTGGCCGGCCAGGTGGAGGCGGCGGTGCGGGACGGCGCGCGGGTGCTCACCGGGGGCAAGCCGCTCGGCGGCAAGGGGGCCTACTACCCGCCCACCGTGCTCGCCGGCGTGCCCCGGACCTCCCCCTCCTTCCGGGAGGAGATCTTCGGCCCGGTGGCCATGATCTTCCGCGCGCGCGACCTGGACGAGGCGATCGACCTGGCCAACGACTCGCCCTTCGGGCTGGGGTCGTCGGTCTGGACCAACGACGAGAAGGAGCGGCAGCGCTTCGTGGACGACCTGGAGGCGGGCTGCACCTTCGTGAACGCCATGGTGGCCTCCGATCCGCGCCTGCCCTTCGGCGGCGTCAAGAAGTCGGGCTTCGGGCGGGAGCTCTCCGCGGTCGGCATCCGCGAGTTCGTGAACATGAAGACCGTGGCCGTCTACGAGGTCCCGCCGGAGAGGGTGGCGGACACCGAGTAGGCGGGCGGTCGCTGCCACGGGCGGCCCTGGCCGGGGAGCGCGGAGGGCGCCCGGCGAAGCCCCCGGCGGCGAAAAGCTGGTATGAACGGGGTTCCATGCCGCAGCAGACCCGGAGGAGGAAGGCGTCCCCACGGCCGGCGCGCGCGGGCCGGCCGGCGGCCGCGAGCCCGCCGCCGGCGGCGTCCGCACCCGGTCGCGACGCGCTCCGGTTCGACCGGCTGGAGCGGCTGCAGGCCCTCACCGCGGCGCTCTCGGCGGCCCTCACGCCCGAGGAGGTCGCGCAGCTCATCATCGGCGAGGGATTCGGCCTCGTCCCGGCGCGGGCGGTGATGCTCTACTGGGAGCAGCCCTCCGGCGATCTGGCCCTGGTGTACGGGTTCGGCGTCTCCGAGGCGTTCGCCGAGCGGCACCGAAGGCTGGATTTCTCGGCGCGGTCCCCGGCCACCGACGCCCATCGCTCCGGCGAGTCCGTGTGGCTCGGCTCGAGGGCGGAGATCGCCTCGAGGTACCCCGGCCTCTCCTACTTCGACGACGAGGAGGGGGACACCGCGGCGGTCGCGATCCCGGTCCGGGTGGCCGGGGGCGGCGGCGTCCTGGGCCTCCTCTTCGACGCCCCGCGGGCGTTCGAGCCGGAGGAGCGGAAGTTCGTGCTGGCGGTGGCCCGGCAGTGCGCGCAGGCGCTCGAGCGCGCCTACCTCTTCGCGGCGCAGAGGAAGCTCGCCGAGCGGGTGGCGGGGCTGCAGGAGGCCACCGCGGCGCTCTCCGCCGCGGCGGCTCCCCCCGAGGTCGCCTCGGTGGCGCTGCGGGCCCTGGACCGGGTCGGCGCCCGGGACGGCGCCATCTTCTACCTGACCGGCCCGGACCGCCTGGAGCTCCTCTACGAGCACCTGACCGACCCGGCCTCGGTGGAGCTCCTGCGCCGGATGAGCGGCGGGGCGGAGTCGCCGGTCGCCGACGCGTTCCACGAGGGGCGGGCGGTGTGGCTCGACACGCCGGGGGAGATCCGCGCCGCCTACCCGGCCCTGGAGCCGCTCCGGGCCCGCCGGGACGACGCCGCCTGGGTGGCGCTCCCCCTGGCCGTGGAGGGGCGGACGCTCGGCGTCCTGACCTTCGCCCTGCCGGCGGGACGGAAGCTGGATCCCGACGACCGCCCCTACGCCGTCGCGCTCGCCCAGCAGTGCGCCCTGGCCCTGGAGCGCTCCCGGGCCTACGAGGGTCACAAGAGGCTCGGAGAGAGGCTGTCCGCCCTGCACGCCACCTCGGCGGCGCTCTCCGGAGCGGTCTCCCCCGCGGAGATCCTGGACCACGCCTTCCGCGCGCTCGCCATCCTGGGCGCGAGCGCCGCGGAGCTGCACGCCGTGGACTCGCCGGAGCGCGTCACGCTGCTGGCGCGCGCCGGGGCGGTGGCCGGCGCGGCCCCCGAGCCGGCCGCGTGGGACGCGCCGGTGCCGGCGGCCGAGGTGGTGCGGACCGGCCGCGCGCTCTGGCTCGAGACGCCGGAGGAGATCGGCGCGCGCTACCCGAGGCTGGAGCCGGTGCGGAAGTGGCGCGGCGAGGGCGCCTGGGCGGTGGTGCCGCTGCTGGCCGGCGGGAGGACCATCGGGGCCCTCCTGGCGGCCTTCCCGGGTCCCCGCCGGTTCGACGCCGAGGAGCGGAACTTCCTGCGGGCGCTCGCCCAGCCCTGCGCCCAGGCGGTGGAGCGTTCCCGGCTCTTCGAGACGGCGGCGGCGCAGCACGCGGAGGCGGAGCATGCCGCGGCCGAGCTCGAGGCCCTGATCCGGCAGGCGCCGGTCGGGCTGGCCCTCCTCGACGCCGGCATGCGGTACGCGCGGGTGAACCGGGCGCTGGCCGAGCTGCACGGGATGCCGGTCGAGGAGCACCGGGGGCGCACGCCGGCCGAGCTGTGGCCGGGCGCCGCCGGCGAGGCGATCGCGACCACGGTCCGCCGCGTGCTGGAGACGCGGGAGGCCGTCCTGGACCTGGTCGTGACCGGGGAGACCGCCGCGGCGCCCGGGACCACCCGGCGCTTCCGCGGGAGCTTCTACCCGGTGCACGTGGGCGAGCGCGTGGTGGGGGTGGGGCTGCTGGTGCAGGAGCTGCCCCCCTGACCTTCCCGCCCTCTCCCCCGCCCGCCGGGCGGGGGAGAGGTCCGCCGTCGCTCAGATGAGGCCGTGGGCGACCATCGCCTTGGCCACCTTGATGAAGCCGGCGATGTTCGCGCCCACCACGTAGTTGCCCGGGGCGCCGAACTCCTCGGCGGTCTCGTAGCAGTTCTGGTGGATGTTCTTCATGATGTTGGCGAGCCGCTTCTCGGTGTACTCGAAGGTCCAGCTGTCGCGGGTCGCGTTCTGCTGCATCTCGAGGGCGCTGGTGGCGACGCCGCCGGCGTTGGCGGCCTTGCCCGGGCCGTAGGCGATCTTCGCCTCCAGGAACACCTTGATGCCCTCGGGCGTGGTGGGCATGTTCGCGCCCTCGCCCACCGCGATGCAGCCGTTCTTGACGAGGTTGGCGGCGTCCTTGCCGTTGATCTCGTTCTGGGTGGCCGAGGGCATGGCCACCTGGCAGGGGATCTCCCAGACGTTCCCGCCGTCCACGTACTTCGCGTGCTTGCGGGTCTCGACGTACTCCTTGATCCGGGCCCGGCGCCGCTCCTTCAGGTCCTTGAGCAGCTCGAGGTCGATGCCCTTCTCGTCGAAGACGTAGCCGTTCGAGTCGGAGACGGCGACGACCCGCCCGCCGAGCTGGTGGATCTTCTCCACCGTGTAGATGGCCACGTTGCCGGAGCCGGACACCACGCACCGCTTGCCGTCGAAGGAGTCGCCCCGGGCCTTCAGCATCTCGGCCACGAAGAAGGTGGCGCCGTAGCCGGTGGCCTCCGTGCGGACGAGCGAGCCGCCGTAGTCGAGCCCCTTGCCCGTGAGCACGCCCGCCTCGTACTTCGAGGTGAGCCGCTTGAACTGACCGTACATGTAGCCGATCTCGCGGCCGACCACGCCGATGTCGCCGGCGGGCACGTCGGTGGTGTCGCCGATGTACCGCCACAGCTCGGTCATGAAGCTCTGGCAGAAGCGCATGATCTCGTCGTCCGACTTGCCCTTCGGGTCGAAGTCCGAGCCGCCCTTGCCGCCGCCGATGGGGAGCCCCGTCAGCGCGTTCTTGAAGATCTGCTCGAACCCGAGGAACTTGATGATGCCCAGGTAGACGGACGGGTGGAACCGCAGCCCGCCCTTGTAGGGGCCGAGGGCGCTGTTGAACTGCACCCGGAACCCGCGGTTGACGTGCACCTCGCCGCGGTCGTCCTGCCACGGCACGCGGAAGATGATCTGGCGCTCCGGCTCGCAGATGCGCTCGATGATCTTCCGCTCGCGGAACTCGGGGTACTTGGCGATGACGGGCCCGAGCGACTCGATCACCTCGCGCACGGCCTGGTGGAACTCGACCTCGCCGGGGTTGCGCTTCAAGACGTCCTGGTAAATGACCTCCAGCTTCTCGTCCATCTTCACGGTCACGGCTCACCTCGTTCGGTTGTTGGGCGCGATCCCACTGCCCGAAAGGTGGGCAGGATGCCCGAACGGTGCGCACGGGGCAACCGGCCGGAGAAACGCGAGGGATCCAGGTCGGATGGGCTCCCCCCGACCGGACGCTCGACGCGGCGCGGCGCGGGTGGTCCGCCAGGCCAGGAGGACGTGCAGCCATGGCGGTGGCGAGGCAGTCGCCCCCGCGGCGGTCCGCGGCGCATCGCCGCGGGCGGGTCGGACGGGGTGCGCGTTCCACCCGCGCGCGGTAAACGAGGACGATGCGCGACGCCGGGTTGCCGAGCGACCACGACCTGTACCTGTTCGCCGAGGGGACGAACCACCGCGCCTACCGGATGCTGGGGGCCGGCCCGGCCGTGAGGGACGGGGTGGCCGGGGCGACGTTCGCCGTCTGGGCCCCGAATGCCGAGCAGGTGAGCGTCATCGGCGACTTCAACGGGTGGAAGAAGGGGGCGACCCCGCTCCGGTCCCTGGGGGCCTCGGGCGTCTGGCACGCCTTCGTGCCCGGAGTGGGGCGCGGGGCGACGTACAAGTACCACCTCCGCTCGCGGACCGGCCACGCGGTGGACAAGGCCGATCCGTTCGGGATCCTCCACGAGCCGCCGCCGCGGACCGCGTCGGTGGTGTGGGACCTCGACTACCGGTGGGGCGACCAGGAGTGGATGCGCGACCGCGCCGTCCGCAACGGGCTCGAGAGCCCCATGAGCATCTACGAGGTCCACCTCGGCTCCTGGCGCCGGGTCCCGGAGGAGCGGGGCCGATCGCTCGGGTACCGGGAGATCGCCCCCCTGCTGGCGGACTACGCCTCCGAGATGGGGTTCACGCACGTCGAGCTGCTCCCGATCATGGAGCACCCCTTCTACGGGTCGTGGGGGTACCAGACCACCGGCTACTTCGCGCCGACCAGCCGGTACGGGACGCCGCAGGATCTGATGTTCCTGGTGGACACCCTCCACCGGCGCGGCATCGGCGTGATCCTGGACTGGGTCCCCTCCCACTTCCCCACCGACGAGCACGGCCTCGCCTACTTCGACGGGACCCACCTGTTCGAGCACGCCGACCGCCGCCAGGGGCACCACCCGGACTGGGACAGCTTCATCTTCAACTACGGCCGGGACGAGGTGCGGAGCTTCCTGCTCTCCAGCGCGCTCTTCTGGCTCGACGCCTACCACGCCGACGGCCTGCGGGTGGACGCGGTCGCCTCGATGCTCTACCTCGACTACTCGAGGCGGGAGGGGCACTGGATCCCGAACCGCTACGGCGGGCGCGAGAACCTGGAGGCGATCGACTTCCTGCGCCGGCTGAACCAGGTCGTCTACGCCGAGTACCCGGACGTCCAGACCGTCGCCGAGGAGTCCACCGCCTGGCCGGCGGTGTCGCGCCCCGTCTACGTGGGCGGCCTCGGGTTCGGGATGAAGTGGGACATGGGCTGGATGCACGACACGCTCGAGTACATGCGCCACGACCCCGTCCACCGGCGGTACCACCACGGGGAGATCACCTTCCGGATGATCTACGCCTTCTCCGAGAACTTCGTGCTGCCGCTCTCGCACGACGAGGTGGTGCACGGGAAGGGCTCCCTGCTCGACAAGATGCCCGGACGCGACCGGGACCGGTTCGCGAACCTCCGCGCGCTCTACGGGTACATGTGGGGCCAGGCGGGGAAGAAGCTGCTCTTCATGGGCGGGGAATTCGCCCAGGGGCTGGAGTGGAGCCACGAGCGGAGCCTCGACTGGAACCTGCTCGGGATCGATCGCCACGCCGGGGTGAAGGCCTGGGTGCGCGACCTGAACCGGCTGCTCCGGGAGGAGCCCGCCCTGCACGCGCGCGACTTCGACCCGGCCGGATTCGAGTGGGTGGACGCCAACGACGCCGACGCGAGCGTGCTCTCGTTCCTGCGCCGGAGCGAGGGCGCCGCCGACCTCCTGGTGGTCGTGAACTTCACGCCGGTGGCGCGCACCGGCTACCGGGTGGGCGTGCCGCGCGGCGGGACCTGGACCGAGGTCTTGAACAGCGACGCGCCCGTCTACGGCGGCGGAGGGTGGGGGAACCTGGGCGCGGTCGAGGCGGTGGCGGTGCCGGCGCACGGCCGCCCCTTCTCGCTCGCTCTCACGCTGCCGCCGCTCTCGGCCGTCTTCCTGCGGAGCGGGCCGGGGACGGAGCGGCGCTGACCCGGGATGTCCCGGCGCCGGTCGCGCCGGGGGGAGCTACCGTGGGGCCCCAAGAGGAGCGGTCGATCGACCCCATTGAGCCCGTGATGGGGGGCGGGCGGCATCCGAAGAATTCGGACGTCTGTCCCACCCTGCGGGCCGGTCCCCGACCGGAGGAGGCGCCGATGGCCAAGGACGAGCGGCGGGAGCGCGGCCTGTGCGAGATGTACGCCGAGGACCCGGAGCGGGCGGACGCCCTGATCTTCGGCCGCCGGTACCACGCGGACCGGCGCGGGTTCCTCCGGGGCGCCGGTCTCGCGGCGCTGGCGGCGGCGGTGGGCGCCCGGATCCCGTTCCACCGCAACTTCCCGGCGGGCCTCATCCCGTCGGCGCTGGCGGACGAGCCCGGCGCGTTCGTGCTGGAGGGCAAGGGCGGGTTGACGGTGCTGGGCGACAGGCCGGTCGTCGCGGAGACGCCGGCCCACCTGCTCGACGACGACGTGACGCCGAACGAGCGCCACTTCGTGCGCAACAACGGGCTGGTGCCCGAGATGGCGGAGAAGATGGACGCCACGGGCTGGACCCTCACCGTGGACGGGGAGGTCGACCACCCGCTCACCCTCGGTCTCGACGAGCTGAAGAGGCGCTTCCAGCCGGTCAAGCTCGAGCTGCAGCTCGAGTGCGCCGGCAACGGCCGGGCGAGCTTCAATCCCCCCGCCAAGGGCAACCAGTGGACCGTCGGGGGGATCGGCAACGCCGAGTGGACCGGCGTCCGGTACCGGGACGTCCTGCAGGCCGCGGGCGTCAGGAGCAGCGCGGTCTACACCGGGCACTACGGCCAGGACGAGCACCTCTCGCGCGACCCGGCCAAGATCCCGATCTCGCGCGGCGTGCCGATCGCGAAGGCGATGGAGGAGCACTCGATCATCGCCTACGAGATGAACGGCCAGCCGATCCCGCGCTACCACGGGTTCCCGGTCCGCGTCGTCTGCCCCGGCTGGGCGGGCTCGGTGTCGCACAAGTGGCTGAAGCGCATCTGGGTGCGCGACCGGGTGCACGACGGCGAGAAGATGCTCGGCCACTCCTACCGGATCCCGAGGTACCCGGTGGCGCCCGGTGCCGAGGTGCCCAAGGAGGACATGGTCATCGTGCAGTCGATGCCGGTGAAGTCCGTGATCACCTCCCCGGCGGCGGGCGCGGAGGTGGCGGGGCGCTCGCTCCCGGTGCGCGGCCACGCCTGGGCCGGAGACCGCTCGGTGCGCGAGGTCCACCTCAGCATCGATTTCGGCGCCACCTGGATCAAGGCGAAGCTGGGGAGGGCGCGGAACCGCTACTCGTGGCAGACGTTCACGGCGGAGCTGCGCTTCCCCATGGCCGGCTACTACGAGATCTGGTCGCGTGCCACCGACGACAAGGGCGTCATGCAGCCGTTCCAGGTGGTCTGGAACCCCGAGGGGTACCTGGGCAACGCCATGCACCGGATCGCGGTCAAGGTGTCGTGACGAGGGCGGCCGAGGGGGATGGGAGATGAAGGCCC
>DATIUR010000107.1:0-2382 GCA_035466675.1 Anaeromyxobacteraceae bacterium
GCGTCGCTGCCGGCGGCGCCAGCGGAAGGCCGTCCAGCATCGTCTTCACCTGCTCGGCGAGCTGCTCCGGGTCGAGCGGGCGCGGGAGCTGGACGGCCGCCTCCGACGCGCCGTCCGACTGCCCGAGCACGATCACGGGGATGGCGCTCGTCTCCTGCTCCTGCTGGAGCCGGTGCGTGAGGCTGAGGGCGTATCCGCCCTCGCAGGTCGAGCCCACCAGGACCAGGTCGGGGCGGCCCTGCTCGATCGAGAAGATCGCGTCGGCGGTGTTCGTGGCCAGGACGGGCTGGTGCCCGGCGCGTGTCAGGACGCGCTTCACGGCCGAGATCTCGGCGATGTCGTCGTCGACGAGCAGGACGCGGCGAGACACTGCGCCGCGATGATGCCACGGCCCCGGCAGGGGGCCAAGTCGGCGACCTGTGGGAGTTTTTCGTCCCACCCCCGGAGGTCGGACCCCGGCTCACATCATGGCGTAGGGGTCCACGTCGAACCGGACCGAGGCGCCCCCGGGCGGGCGGCGGGCCACCCTGGCCAGGGCCCGGTGCACTCCCTTCAGGGGGACCGGGCCGGCGGCCTTGAAGAGCAGGTGCCAGCGGCTCCGCCCGCGCAGCCGCTCGAGGGCCGCCGGGGCCGGTCCGATCAGGGTGAGCCCCTCCCCCAGGGCCGGCCGCGCGGCGTGCGCCAGCGCCTCCGCGCAGGCCCGCGCCCCGCTCTCGGAGCCCTCCACCCGGACGGCCATGAGGCGCGCGAAAGGGGGGTAGCCGAGCGCCTGGCGCCGGGCCAGTTCCCCCTCGGCGAAGGCGGCGTAGCCGTGGCTCGCCGCCAGGGCCACCGCGGGCGTGCGGGGGTTGAAGGTCTGCACCAGGACGCGGCCGGCCTCGTGGCCGCGCCCGGCGCGGCCGGCCACCTGCGCGAGGAGCTGGAAGGTGCGCTCCGTGGCCCGGAAGTCCGGGAGCGCCAGCGCCGTGTCGGCCAGCACCACGCCCACGAGCGTGACGCCCGGGAAGTCGTGGCCCTTGGTGACCATCTGCGTTCCCACGAGCACGTCGATCTCGCGGCGCGCGAAGCGGGCCAGGATGGCGGCGGTGTCGCCGGCGCCGCCCACCGCGTCCCGGTCGAGCCGCTCCACGCGCGCGCCGGGGAGGAGCGCGCGCACGGCCTCCTCCACCTGCTCCGTTCCCACCCCGACCCCCGATCGCGCCCCTCCGCAGGCGGGGCACCGGCCGTCCATGCGCTCGGCCCGCCCGCAGTAGTGGCAGAGCAGGATCCCGCGCCGGGCGTGGTGGGTGAGCGCCACCGCGCACTCGGTGCAGCGCGCCTCGGCGCCGCACTCCTCGCACAGGACCAGCGTCTGGTAGCCGCGGCGGTTGAGGAAGAGGATGGCCTGCTGGCGCGCCGAGACCGTCGCGGCCAGGGCCTCGGCCAGACGCGGCGA
This sequence comes from Anaeromyxobacteraceae bacterium, assembly GCA_035466675.1. Classification (GTDB taxonomy): domain Bacteria; phylum Myxococcota; class Myxococcia; order Myxococcales; family Anaeromyxobacteraceae; genus Anaeromyxobacter. Next base: position 1,436 of record DATIUR010000107.1, read on the forward strand.
GACGAGGCCGGGGAGGGGTCCGCCGTTCCGTCGCCGCACGCGCGTCAGATCGACGATCTCGACGTCCGGCATGGGGCGGTCGTCGACGCGGGCCGGTAGCTCGAGCAGCCGGTACCGGCCCCTCCGGGCGTTCTCCAGCGACTCGAGCGAGGGGGTGGCCGAGCCGAGGATCACCACCGCGTCCTCCATCCGCCCCCGGACCACGGCCAGGTCGCGGGCGTGGTAGCTCGGGCCGTCCTCCTGCTTGAAGCTCTGCTCGTGCTCCTCGTCCACCACGATCACGGCCAGGTCCTGCACCGGGGCGAAGACCGCGCTGCGGACGCCCACGCAGATGCGCGCCTCGCCCCGCCGGAGCCGGAGCCACTCGGCGTGCCGCTCCCGGTCGGAGAGGCCGCTGTGCAGGAGGGCCACGTCGTCGCCGAAGCGCGCGCGGAACCGGCCGGAGAGCTGGGGCGTGAGCGCGATCTCGGGCACGAGCACCAGGGCGCCCCGGCCGGCCTCCCGGGCGCGGGAGATGGCCCGGAGGTAGACCTCGGTCTTGCCCGAGCCGGTGACGCCGTGCAGGAGGAAGGTGGCGAAGGCGCCCTGCACGGCGGCGATCGCCTCGAGGGCCCGCTCCTGCGCGGGGGTGGGCGCCGGCACCGCCCCGGAGGCGGGCAGGACCCCGCTCCCGGCCACCGGCGTCTCGGTCTCGAGCCGGACCAGGCCGCGGGCGGCGAGGGCGGTGAGCGCGCCGCGGCCGCGCGGGAAGGCGGTGCGCAGCTCCTCCACCGGGATCCTTCCGCGGGCGAGCAGGTACTCCAGGACCGCCCGCTGCGCGCGCGCCCGCCGCAGGCCGGGCAGGGCCCCCGCCGCGCCGTCCGACGGGCCGGCGAACTCCCCGCCGCGGCGGCCGGGGGAAAGCCGGCCCCCCCGGGTGTTGAGGCCCGGCGGCAGCGCCGCGCGGA
>DATIUR010000108.1:0-7323 GCA_035466675.1 Anaeromyxobacteraceae bacterium
CGCCTCGCGGGCGTAGTCGCCCAGGCACGAGTACCCGCGGGCCACCAGCCGATCGCCCAGGGTCATGGCGAAGAGCCCCTCGCCGAGGGCGAGGTCGAGGGCGCCCTGGGCGCGGGAGGCCCAGGCCAGGATCCGCTCGCACACGTCGGAGTCGTTCTCGCCGCCGTGGAGGAAGGCGCGCAGCTCCGCCGGCGTGAACGGCTCGAGGCGTGGCCGGGGCGCGTCGAAGGCGGCGAACGGGTCCTCCGCCCCGGCCTCCGGCCCGGGCGCATCGACCGCGAGGGAGGTCGCCGCCGCGTCCACGGAGAAGATCGTCGCACGGCGCTCCGACACCGGGAGTCGATGTCCAGGGCGGGCGAGGGCGGGCGCAGCCGCGTCCGCAGCGAACGGCCAGCCGGCTGGGGCGGGCGTGAGGCTCGGCGCGGCGCACGTCGCCGCCGGCCCGCTCGTTGCCCTCGCGGCCGGCTTGGACCGCCGCGCCGAACCAGGCCGAGCTGGGGCCACGCCGGCGCAGGACGCGTTCGCTACGGCTTCACGGCCGCCAACCAGTACACGAAGTGCATGGTCGAGCAGCACCGGACCGTCTTGCCGTGGAGAGAGAGCGTGAGGACGCCGTCCGACAGCGTGCCGATGGCGCCTTCCAGGCGTGGAGACCGTGGTCAGGGTGGCGCAGGTTGCGGCCACCTCGGGAGGGCAGGTGATGGGCACCGGGGCGGAGGTGAAGGGGACGCCGACGTGCCTCGCCTTCCAGGGCGTCTCGGGCGGAGGACGCAACGGCTGGACGTCGCCCCGGGGTGACCTCCTGGAGGCCGCCTCCCGTCAGGGCGGCGGTGCGCGCGTCCGGGCGCGCGCTGCGTCCTTCGCCCCGGAGGGCGTCGCCTTCGCGGCGGGCCGGGACGGCTCCTTCGAGGCCGAGACCTTCCTCCCGCCCGACGCCTTCCTCGCCGTCTTCTTCTCCGGCGTCCGGCTCGCCCGATGCGTCGGATTCCCCTTCGAGGCCGCGGCCCGACTCGACCTCGCCGCCGGGCGCGGGGCGGGGACCGAGCTCGCAGCCGCAGCTGCCTCCTCCAGGCCGAGGGGGGACGGGGGGCCGCGGAGGGCCGCCGGGACTCGCTCGACCTCGAACCGCCCGTATCCGGCGAACAGCTCGCCGGCGAGGCCGCCGCCCTTCACGGGATGAGATCGGGCGCGAAGCGGGCTGTTGAGGCGCGGGCCGTCCCGCCCGCCCGCGTCGTGCCTTCGCCCCAGCGTCATCACGCCGCGCGCCACCCCTCTTCCGCCCCGGTGGAGGAAGGTGACCGTGCCGTCCTGGACGCGCTCCACGATCCCGACGTGGGTGAACCGGTCGTCGGCCCGGCCGTTGCGGTTGCGGTCGTAGGTGTCGTGCCAGAAGACGAGATCCCCGGGCGCCGGCGACCCCTCGGCGCCGAACGTCCTGCCGTGCGCACGCGCCGCGAGCCAGGCGGCCCTCACCCCCGAAGGCTCCTCGGGCGCGGCGCGCTCCATCATCACCCGGAGGCGGACGCCCTCCGCGGCGTACACGGCCTGGACGAACCCAGAGCAGTCGCCGCGGAAGCGTTCCCCCGCCGCCCGGAACGGACCGCGGCGCGCGACCAGGCTCTCCGCCCGCTCCGCCAGCCTCTCCGGGAAGTCGAGAACGCCCGGTGCGGCCCCGGTGCGAGCGACGGGCGGCGCGGCGGCGTCGGTCTCGGGAAGGTCGGCATCGCCGAATTGCGCGACGGGGCCGGGCGCGCCGGTCGCGGCAGGCGAGGCGGGGGCGGCCGGTCCCTCCCGCACGGGCGGGGGCGTCACCGTCGAGCAGGCGAGGACGATGACGCTCGAGGCGACGCAGGCGGCGCGCGGCATCGGGACACTGTAGGTGACGATGGGGGGCACCGGTAGGAGCGCGGGTGCGCGAACCTGCGCCTTCCTGCGCGGACTCCCGCCATGGCGCGCGTCCCCGGCCGCTGGCTCGGCTACGAGGAGGCCATCGAGGAGGCGCTCTGCGTCGGCTGGGTGGACGGCCTCGTGAAGCGGCTCGACGAGGACTTCCGCGCCATCCGGTTCACCCCACGCAAGAAGGACAGCGTCTGGTCCGAGCCGAACAAGCGCCGCGTGCGGAAGCTCGTCCGGGAGGGGCGCATGACCGCGGCCGGGCTCGCGCTCGTGAAGCACGCCAAGCGGTCCGGGGAATGGGCGGCCGCCCGAGGAGGCGAAGCGGTCCGATACGCGAGCCCGGCGGATCGCCGACCTGGTGGCTCGCTCGGCGCGGGGGGAGCGGAAGTCCTAGCGGCGTGGCCTGCTGCGTCGGCTTGCGCCGCGGCCCGCGGATGGGTGCGGAGTCGTCCTCGGGGGGCGGCTCGGCTGCGTCCCTCCCGGGCCGCGCCGCGGCCCGGCCGGACCGTCGCCCCGCCCGGATCCCGGCCCGTTGCGGGTGGCATCCCCGCTGCACCCGCTCCGGCGCATGCGCGTGAGCTCACGCGAGAGCGGGCCCGCGGAGGAGAGCCGGCGGTCGAGGCGGCGGGACTTCGACCAGGCCCTCGACCGCGCCCGCCGGGCAGGTGACGCGGCCGACCGCGAGCGGGCCAGGACGGGCGCGCTCGCCCGGCGCGAGGCGCTCGACCTCGGCGCGCGGCTCCTCCGCGAGCGCCGGGCCGGATCGGACGATCGGGACGGTCCGTCCTCCTCGGTGCGAACGGCCGGTGCGGCGGGTCTTCCGGCCGCGGCCCCGCAGGGCGGCCCGGCGGTCCCGGCTCCGCCTCCCGACCCTGCCGCGGGCTTCGCCCCGGAGGTGCGCGCCCCGGAGCTTCGCGCCCTGCTGCGGGCCCTCCCCGTGGCGGTCGGCGCCTCGGCCGGACGGGCCGGCGAGTCGCTCGAGCTGGCCTTCGGCCGCTCGCTCTCGGTCGAGGTGCGAGCCGCGCGCGGCGGGGGCGTCGAGATCGCGCTGCGCCCGGACGCCGGGCTCTCCCGCGCGGCGGCCGCGGAGCTGCCGGCGCTCGTCTCGGCGCTGCGCGATCGCGGCGTGACGGTGGTCCGCGCCGAGGTGCGCCGGCCCCGCCCCGCCTCGCGTTGACGGCACACCGGGCCTCCGGTACAACGGCCCCGGACCGGCACCGTCGCCAAGTGGTAAGGCAAGGGTCTGCAAAACCCTCATTCCCCGGTTCGAATCCGGGCGGTGCCTCCACCCTTCCCCGGCTGGTGCGCGCGCCGAGACCCCGATGCCCCCGGGCGGTCGATTTAACCAGAGGTGCGCACGGCGGGCGGCGCGCCGCCGCCGGCGCCATCGCGGCGAGGCGACGCGCGGCGGGGAATGGGACGGCCCGCGGGGCCGGGGTACGATCGCACGGTGATCCGCGCCCTGCTCACGCTGCTCCTCGCGCTCGGCCCGGTCGCGTCCGAGGGGCAGGAGGCCGGCGGGGCCGGACCGGCGGTGCCGGGCGAACCGGCGCAGGCCTCCCGGCCGGAGGGGACGGACCCGGTCACGGTCCCCCGGCCGCCGGAAGGCCTCCTCGCCTTCGAGCCGCCGGCCACCCTGGGCGGGGTCCCCACGCGCCTGGTCGCGTCGGCGGGCGCCACGGTGGCGGGTGGCTCCGGCCTGGGCGCGCGCGCCGGGCTCACGGCGGGGCTCACCCTGGTGCGCGAGCGGCTCGTGCTGGTGCAGAGCCTGGAGGTGGCGCGCCGGGAGACGCTGGTGCTCGCGGGCGGCGGCGGGGTCCTCCCCCTCCCGCGCCGGTTCCACCTCGTGGCGAGCTGCCTGGGCGGCCTGCACGCGACGGGCGGCCCCATCGCGATCCTGCCGGCGGTGGGCGTCCGGACCGAGCTGGGCTGGACGACGCGCCCCTCCCGCGCGATCGTGCACTACCTGTCCGTGTCCCTGACAGGGCTCGCCGACCTCGCGCACGCGGTGAGCCCGGCGGGCGAGAAGGTGGGCGGCGTCCGGGTCGCGCTGGCGATCACCGCCGGCTTCACGCTGGAGCCGCGCCGCCAGCGCTCGTGACCCGCGGGCGCTCGCGTTGTGGCGGCGCCTCCCGGCCGCCTCGTTCAGATCCAGCCGCGCTCCCGGTAGGAGCGGGCCGCGCGGTCCATCGACTCGGCGAGCGTCGTCGGGGCTGCGAAGCCGAGGACCCGCCGGGCCTTCTCGGTCCGGCACACCCAGCCGGGCGCCAGGACCTGGGCGGCCAGCTTCCGGTTGAGCGGCAGGCGCCGCCCGGTGGCGCGCCCGACGGCGTCGGCCAGGGCGGCGGCGCCGCGGAGCGTCCAGGCGGGAACCTTCACGCGCCGGGGGGAGAGGCCGAGGGCGCGCGCGGCCGCCTCCTGGAGCCCCTCCACGCTGGTCCGCTCCTCCGAGGCGAGGAAGAAGGCCTGGCCGGCCGCGTCCGGGTGGTCGGCCAGGGCGAGGAGGCCCCGCGCGCAGTCGTCCACGTCGACCCAGGAGAGCGGGCGCGGCGGCCCGCCGATGGCGAGCAGGAAGCCCTTCCGGACGATCCGGAAGAAGAGCAGGTTCTCCCGGTCGCCCGCCCCCACGATCCGCGGCGGGCGCGCCACCGCGACCGGGAGCCGGTCCGCGTACCCGAAGGCGATCCGCTCCGCCTCGGCCTTCGACTCGCCGTAGGCCTCCACCGGCCGGGGCGGCTCCTCCTCCCGGCGCCCCTCGCGCGACGGGCCCGACGCCGCCAGCGAGCCGGCCAGCACGAAGCGGCGCAGGCCCGGCGCCTCCGCCTGGCACGCCTCCAGCGCGATGCGGGTCGAGCCCGCGTTCACCCGGAAGAACTCGTCGCGCTCGGTGGCGCGCCGGATGCCGGCGAGGTGGAAGAGGACGTCCTGGCCCCTCACGGCGGCGCCCACCGCGGCCGGGTCGAGGGCGTCGCCCACCACCGCCTCCACGCCGGGCGGGAAGGCGCCCGGGGCGGGCGGCCTGCGCACCAGGGCCCGCACCGCGTCGCCGCGCGCGGCGAGCGCCCGGACGAGCGCCGCGCCCAGGAAACCGCCCGCTCCGGTGACGAGGGCTCGCATGGCCGGCTCCGGACGTCCGACCTCCCGCTGCAGGGAAGCACGCACCTCGCTGGGGCGTCAACGGCGCCCCGCCGCCCGCCGCGCTATCCTTGCGGCCGTGCCGACCGCGCGAAGCACCTGCCCGTACGACTGCCCGGACGCCTGCGGCCTGCTGGTGGAGGTCGAGGGGGGGCGGGCGGTCTCGGTGCGGGGCGATCCCGATCACCCGTACTCGCGGGGCAGCCTCTGCCCCAAGATGACCCGCTACGAGCGGACCGTGCACTCGCCGGAACGGCTCCTCTTTCCCCTCCTGCGCTCGGGGCCGAAGGGCTCGGGCACCTTCCGCCGGGCCGGCTGGGACGAGGCGGTGGCGCTCGTGGCCGAGCGCTGGAAGGGGATCCTGGCCGAGCACGGGGGCGAGGCGATCCTGCCCTACTCCTACGCCGGGACCATGGGGCTCCTGCAGCGGAACGCCGGCCACGCCTTCTTCCACCGCCTGGGCGCCTCGCGCCTCGACCGGACCATCTGCTCGCCGGCCAAGGACGCGGGCTGGAAGGCGGTCATGGGGGCCACCCCGGGCCCGGACCCGGACGTGGCGGAGCGATCGGACCTGGTGGTGCTGTGGAGCCTGGACGCGGTGGCGACCAACATCCACTTCGTCGCGCGCGCGAAGGAGGCGCGGCGCCGGGGCGGGGCCATCTGGCTCGTCGACACGCACGAGAACGCCACCTCGGCCCTGGCCGACCGGGTCTTCCTGGTGCGGCCCGGGTCGGACGGCGCGCTCGCGCTCGGGATCATGCACGTCCTCGCCCGCGAGGGGCTCGCCGACGAGGGCTTCCTCGCCGCCGACGCGGTGGGCTGGCCGGAGCTGCGCGAGCGGATCCTGCCGGAGTGGACGCCGGAGCGGACCGCGGCGGCCACCGGCCTGGAGGCCGCGGCGGTGGTCGAGATGGCCCGCGCCCTCGCCGCCGCCCGGGCGCCCTTCCTCCGGGTGGGGAGCGGCCTCTCCCGCTACGGGAACGGCGCCATGACGGTGCGGACCCTGGTCGTGCTCTCCGCGGTCCTGGGCGCGCCGGGGCGGGAGGGGGGCGGCTGCCTGTGCGGCACCAGCTCCTCCCAGGCCTTCGACCTCTCCCCGCTGACGCGGGAGGACCTGCTCCCCCGGCCCACCCGGATCGTCAACATGAACCAGCTGGGCCGGGCGCTGGGCGAGCTGTCGGGCCCCCGCGTCACGTCGCTGTACGTGTACGCGTCCAACCCCGCGGCCGTCGCCCCCGACCAGAACGCGGTGCTGCGCGGGCTCGCCCGCGAGGATCTCTTCACCGTGGTGCACGAGCGGTTCCTCACCGACACCGCCCGGTACGCCGACGTGGTCCTGCCGGCCACCACCTCCCTCGAGCACCCGGACCTCTACCGCAGCTACGGGCACTACTACGTGCAGCGCGTCCCGGCGGCCATCCCGCCCCTGGGCGAGGCGAGGCCGAACTGGGAGACCTTCCAGGTCCTGGCCCGGGCCATGGGGTTCGAGGAGCCGGTCTTCCGGGCGACGGCCGACGAGATGATCGACGCGCTCCTGGAGCGCCCCTCGCCCTGGCGCGAGGGCCTGGAGCGCGCCGCGCTCGAGGGAGGCCGGCCGGTGCGGCTCCGCGAACCTCCCGGTCCGCGCTGGCGCACGCCGTCCGGGCGGATCGAGATCCTGAACCCCGCGCACCGCGAGCCCCTCCCCCGCTTCCTCCCCACGTACGAGGACGCGGGCGCCCTGCCGCTGCGGCTCCAGACCGCGCCGGCGCTCCACTCGCTCAACTCGACGTTCATGGAGCGCGAGGACCTGCGCGAGCGGCGCGGCGGGATGCGCCTCCGGCTCTCTCCCGCCGACGCGGCGGCGCGGGGGCTCGGCACCGGAGACCGCGCCATCGCCTGGAACGCCGTCGGCGAGGCCGAGTTCGAGGTCGAGGTGGCGGAGGGCGTGCCGCCCGGCGTGGCGGTGGCCCCGGGCGTCTTCTGGCTCCGGGACGCGCCCGGGGCCCGCAACGTGAACGCGCTCACCTCGCAGCGGCTCACCGACGAGGCCGGCGGCTCGACGTTCTACGACACGCGGGTGGACGTCCGCCCCGCCGGCGCCCGCTGACCGGCCCGCGAGACGCGCGCACCCGTGCAGGGGCGGCGCCCCCCGTCCGGGCGATGGGCATCGGCCTCCCGGCGGGGGAGCGGGAGCGCTATGCTGCGCGCCGCCGAGCCGATGCGACCGGGGAGGGCACGCGGCATGAGCGACTATCGGTACGACGACCGGACGGTCGAGGGCTTCATCCTCTCGGCCATCTTCTGGGGCGT
>DATIUR010000109.1:0-11565 GCA_035466675.1 Anaeromyxobacteraceae bacterium
ACTGTCTCGTCTCCATGGTGCGTTCTCCTCGTCACTTCGAGATGCCGGCCACCTCCTCGGTGCCGCGCGTGAGGCGCCAGGCGAGGAGGATGGGGACGGCGGTGATGAGCATCACGAGCAGCGCCACCACGTTCGTGACCGGGACGTCGCGCGGCCTGCCCAGCTGGTTCAGGAGCCAGAGCGGGAGGGTCTGCTCGTGTCCCGCGGTGAAGGTGGTCACGATGATCTCGTCGAAGGAAAGCGCGAACGCCAGGATCCCGCCGGCCAGGAGCGCGGTCCCGAGCTGGGGCAGCACCACGTGCCGGAAGGTCTGGAAGCCGTCCGCTCCCGCGTCCATCGAGGCCTCGAGGAGGCTGTGCGGCATCCGCCGGAAGCGGGCGATGACGTTGTTGTACACCACGACCACGCAGAAGGTGGCGTGGCCGACCGCGATGGTCCAGAAGCTCGGGCTCACCTGGGCCATCCGGAAGGCCGAGAGGAGCGCGATGCCGGTGATGATGCCGGGGAGGGCGATGGGCAGGATGAACACCAGGGTGATGGCCTCCTTCCCCGGGAACGACCTCCGGTAGAGCGCCGCCGCGGCCAGGGTGCCCAGCACGAGCGCACCGGCGGTGGCGAGCGACGCCACCTCCAGCGAGAGCCGGATGGCGGCGAGCACGTCCGGTCTCGAGGCCGCCACCTCGAACCAGCGCAGGGTGAAGCCGCGCGGCGGGAAGGTGAAGGCGCTCTCCTCCGTGTTGAAGGCGTAGATCGCCACCAGCACGATGGGGAAGTGGAGGAAGACGATCCCGCCGTAGGCGAGGATCCGGAGCCAGAGGGGGGCGCCCCGGCCGCCGCGATCAGAGCGCATCGAAGGCCCCCAGGCGCCGCGCCGCGGCGAGGTAGAGCGCGATGACGGCCACCGGCACCACCGTGAAGGCGGCCGCCATGGGCACGTTCCCGACCGAGCCCTGCAGCGTGTAGACCATGGTGCCGATGAACAGGCCGGAGGGGCCCACGAGCTGCGGGATGATGAAGTCGCCCAGGGTGAGCGAGAAGGTGAAGATCGACCCCGCCACCACCCCCGGGAAGGCGAGCGGGAGGAGCACCCGCCGGAAGGTCTGGGCCGGCCGCGCCCCCAGGTCGGCCGAGGCCTGGAGCAGGTTCTCCGGCACGCGCTCGATGGCCGCCTGGGTGGGCAGGATCATGAAGGGCAGCCAGACGTAGGTGAAGACCAGGAAGCGCCCCAGGTTCGAGGTGGAGAGGGAGGTGCCCCCCACCACCGGGAGCGAGAGGACCCACTCCAGCGCCCCGGTCAGCCCGAGCTTCCCGAGGAGCCAGTAGACCGCGCCGCCCTTCGACAGGATCACCGTCCAGGCGTAGACCTTGACGATGTAGCTCGCCCACATGGGCAGCATCACCGCGATGTAGAAGAAGCCCTTCCTCCAGCCGGAGGCGTGGCGCGCCATGTAGTAGGCGACCGGGAAGCCGAGGACGGCGCTGGCGAGCGTGACCGCGGCGGCCATTCCCAGGGTCCGGAGCACCACGTCGGCGTTGGCGGGCTCGAGCAGGGCGCGGTAGTTGGCCCAGGTCGGGTCGGGCGTCACCGCCATGGTGAAGTCGTCGAAGGTGTGGAAGCTCTCGGCCAGCAGGGCGAGGAGCGAGCCCAGGTAGACGACGCCGAACCAGAGGAGCGGCGGGGCGAGCAGGAGGAGCAGGGTGAGCGTGCTCCTCCGGTGGAGGAAGGTGGAGAGGGCGCGCAGCGGCCCGGCCCGTGAGGCGGCGGGGAGGGAGGGGGTCATGCTCAGGCGGAGGGCTCGAGCGGGATGACGAGGCCGCGGGGCCAGCCGACCCGGACCGCGTCGCCCACCCGCGGCAGCCCGCGCTCGCCGCCGTCCTGGCTGGGCAGGCTGAGGTGGAGCATGCGCCCGCCCTCCACCTCCACCTCGTAGCGGCTGGCGGCCCCGTGGAACTGCACGTCCACCAGCTTCCCGTCCAGGGCCACGTGCTCCTCGCCGGAGGGCGGGGCGAAGCGGATGTGCTCGGGGCGGACCGAGAAGGGGCGGTCCGAGCCGGTGAGGCGCCTGGCCAACTCCCCCTCCAGCACGTTGGCGGAGCCGACGAAGCCGGCCACGAAGACGGTCCGGGGCCGGGCGTAGAGCGCGCGCGGCGTGTCCACCTGCTCGACCCGGCCGTGGTGGAAGACCGCCACCCGGTCGGACATCGAGAGGGCCTCGCCCTGGTCGTGCGTGACGTAGACGAAGGTGATGCCCAGCCGCCGCTGGAGCGACTTCAGCTCGACCTGCATCTGCTCGCGCAGCTTCAGATCCAGCGCGCCGAGCGGCTCGTCGAGCAGGAGGACCCGGGGCCGGTTCACCAGGGCGCGGGCCAGGGCCACCCGCTGGCGCTGCCCGCCGGAGAGCTGGCCGGGGCGCCGGTCGCCGAGCCCCGACAGCGCCACCATCTCCAGGGCCGCCTCCGCCTCGCGCAGGCGCGTGGCCCGGTCCACCCCCTTCACCATCAGGCCGTACGCGACGTTCTCGGTCACGTTCATGTGCGGGAAGAGGGCGTAGTCCTGGAAGACGGTGTTCACGTCGCGGTCGTAGGGCGGGAGGCGCGACGCCTCGACGCCGTGCAGGAGGATCCGCCCGGCGGTGGGCAGCTCGAACCCCGCCACCAGCCGCAGGCAGGTGGTCTTGCCGGAGCCGGAGGGGCCGAGCATCGAGAAGAACTCGCCGTCGCGGATCTCGAGGTCCACCGCGTCCACGGCCTGGACGCTCCCGTAGTGGCGGCTCACGCCCTGGAACTCGACCGCGACGCTCATGCTCGAGGTGCGGCGAGGCCGGGACCCCGGAGGGCCCCGGCCGCGCTCGCGCGTCTCGACCGCCGGCTAGCGCCCGCCCATGATGGCGATGTAGTCCGCGGTCCAGCGGCTGTACGGGACGCAGGTGCCCTGGGTGGCGCACTTGGCGACCGGCGTCTTCCAGAAGGCGATCTTCTCGAAGCGGTCGAAGCCGTTCGTGGCGCAGAAGTCCGAGCCGCCCGGCGCCTTGGTCTTGCACGCCGCGGGGACGACGGGGTTCGACCCGAACCACTCGGCCAGGGAGGCCTGCAGGGTCGGGTCGAGCGACCACTCCAGCCACTTGTACGCGCAGTTCGGGTGCGCCGCGTTCGCGTGCATCATGGTGGTGTCCGCCCACCCGGTGGACCCCTCGACCGGGATGGTCGAGTCGATGGGCTGCTTCTCCGCCTTGAGCGCGTTCACCTGGTAGCCCCAGGCGCTCGAGGCCGCCACGCCCTCGTTCTTGAAGTCGCTCATCTGCACCGTCACGTCGTGCCAGTAGCGGTGCTTGAGCGCGTGCTGGGCGCGCAGGAGCGCCAGGGCGGCGGCGTACTGCTTCTCGTTCAGCTCGTAGGGGTCCTTGATCCCCAGCTCCGGGCTCTTCTTCATGAGGTAGAGGGCGGCGTCGGCCACGTAGATGGGGCCGTCGTAGGCCTGGACCCGCCCCTTGTTCGACTTGCCGTCGGGCAGGGTCTGCTCCTCGAACACCACCGCCCAGGAGGTGGGCGCCGCCTTGAAGACGTCGGTCCGGTACATGAGCACGTTCGGCCCCCACTGGTAGGGCACGCCGTAGTGCTTGCCGTCCACCACGTACCAGGGAGCCTTCTTCAGGCGCTCGTCCACGTTCTTGAAGGAAGGAACGAGCTCGAGGTTCACCGGCTGGACCTTCTTGCCCTGCACGAGCCGGAGGCTGGCGTCGCCGGAGGCGGTGACGAGGTCGTAGCCCCCCTTGTTCATGAGGCTCACCATCTCGTCGGAGGTCGCGGCCGTCTTGACGTTGACCTTGCAGCCGGTGGCCTTCTCGAACTGCGTCACCCAGTCGTAGGCCTTGTCGGTCTCGCCGCGCTCGATGTAGCCGGGCCAGGCGACGATGTCGACGCGCCCCTCCAGCTTTCCGAGCTTGGGGGCGGCGAGGGGTTGGCTCGCGGCCAGGAACAGGGCCGCGAGCGCGAGAAGCTTGGCGTGGGACATGCGGGGGATCTCCTTCCTCGGGCTTCCTGAGGGCTGGAATTCGGCGTTTACTCCTAGCGCCGATGTCCGCTTCCGGCGGCGCCCCGGGTGGGGGTCGACAGGCCCGGGAGGGGCCCGACGCGCATGCTCGACGCCGGACACATCGCCGTGCTCGCCGCCGTCCCGGCCGTGGCGACGGGTCTCGCCGCCTGGGCGCGGGCGCGGCCCACCGCCGCGGGTGCCCTCCGCCGCGCGCTGGCCGCGGCCGTCGGGCTCCACGAGATCTCCTGGTACGCCATGGCGCTGGCCCGGGGATGGGTCGATCCCCCCTTCGGCCTGCCGCTCCACCTGTGCGACCTCGTCCTGTGGGCGACGGTCTACGGCCTGCTCGCGCTCGACCGGCGCGTGCTCGAGGTCGTCTACTACCTGGGCCTGGGCGGCACCGGGATGGCGCTCCTCACGCCCGATCTCGCCGCGGCGCTCCCCTCCTGGCCGGCGGTGGCCTTCTTCGTGGCGCACGGCGGCGTGGTGGCCGCCATCCTCTTCCTCGTCCTCTCCGGCGCGCTCCGCCCCGGGCCCCGGTCCTGGTGGCGAGCATTCCTCTGGGTGAATGGCTACGCCGCCCTGGTGGGTGCCGTGAACGCGATCTTCGGGACGAACTACTTCTACCTGTGCGAGAAGCCCCGCGCCCCCTCGCTGCTCGACCTGATGGGCCCCTGGCCCTGGTACCTGGTGGCGGGCGAAGGCGTGGCCCTGGCGCTCTTCGCGCTGCTCTACCTGCCGTTCCGCGGGCGGTCCGGAGCGCGCGGATGACCGGAGCCGCGGCGTTCCCGAAGTGGAGCCGAGAGGTCGGGATCCCCGGCGGTGCGGCCGGACGACGCGCCCGGGCGCGTCGACAGCGGACGCGCTCCTGTGGTTTGCTGTGCGCCCCCACAATCCATTCCACCGGAGCCGCGCCCCCATGCCGACGCCCGCGTTCCTGTACCAGGATCCGTTCCCGCTCGCGAAGGACCAGACCAAGTACCGCCTCCTCACCCGGGAGGGCGTCTCGGTCGCGACGTTCGACGGAAAGGAGATCCTGAAGGTCGAGCCGTCGGCGCTCGAGACCCTGGCGCGCGAGGCCATCCGCGAGGTCTCGTTCTTCCTGCGCGCGGAGCACAACGAGCAGGTGGCGAAGATCCTGAAGGACCCGGAGGCCTCGCAGAACGACAAGGGCGTGGCCATGGCGTTCCTGCGGAACGCCGAGATCGCCGCCGAGGGCCAGCTCCCCATCTGCCAGGACACCGGCACCGCCACCATCGTCGGCAAGAAGGGCCAGCAGGTCTGGACCGGCGTCCGGGACGAGGAGTGGCTCTCGAAGGGCGTCCACGCGACGTACGCGAAGGAGAACCTGCGCTACTCGCAGACCGCCGCGCTCGACATGTACAAGGAGGTCAACACCGGCACGAACCTGCCGGCGCAGATCGACCTCTACGCGACCGAGGGCGCCGAGTACAAGTTCCTCTTCGTCACCAAGGGCGGCGGCTCCGCCAACAAGACCATGCTCTGGCAGGAGACGAAGGCGCTCCTCACGCCGGAGAAGCTGGAGAAGTTCCTGATCGACAAGATGAAGTATCTCGGCACCGCCGCCTGTCCCCCGTACCACATCGCGGTGGTGGTGGGCGGGACCTCGGCGGAGGCGTGCCTGAAGACGGTGAAGCTCGCCTCCACCAAGTACTACGACGGGCTTCCCACCAAGGGGAACGAGCAGGGCGTCGCCTTCCGGGACCTGGAGCTCGAGCAGCGCCTGCTCGAGGCGGCCAACAAGCTCGGCATCGGCGCGCAGTTCGGCGGCAAGTACTTCGCCCACGACGTGCGGGTGGTTCGGCTCCCGCGCCACGGCGCCTCCTGCCCGGTGGGCATGGGCGTCTCCTGCTCCGCCGACCGGAACGTGAGAGCCAGGATCGACCGGGAGGGGCTCTGGATCGAGGAGCTGGACCACCAGCCGTCGCGCCTCATCCCGCCCGAGATGAAGAAGGGCGCCAAGCACGAGCACGGCGTGAAGATCGACCTCCAGCGCCCGATGAAGGAGATCCTGGCCGAGCTGTCGAAGCACCCGGTCTCGACGCCGCTCCTCCTGAACGGCACGCTCGTCGTGGCGCGCGACATCGCCCACGCGAAGTTCAAGGAGCTGATCGACGCCGGGAAGGGCGCGCCCGACTACCTCAAGAACCACCCCGTCTACTACGCCGGCCCGGCCAAGACGCCCCCCGGAAAGCCCTCCGGCTCCTTCGGGCCCACCACCGCCGGGCGCATGGACTCGTACGTGGACCTGCTCCAGTCCCACGGCGCGTCGATGGTGATGATCGCGAAGGGGAACCGCTCGCAGCAGGTGACCGACGCCTGCAAGAAGCACGGCGGCTTCTACCTGGGGTCGATCGGCGGGCCGGCCGCGGTGCTGGCCGAGGAGAACATCAAGAAGGTGGAGGTCATCGACTTCCCCGAGCTGGGGATGGAGGCGGTCTGGAAGATCGAGGTGGTGAACTTCCCGGCCTTCATCCTGGTGGACGACAAGGGGAACGACTTCTTCAAGAAGCTCGGGATCTGATCCCGGGCACGCCGCCTCACGAAGGGTGAAGTTGCCGCCCCGGCGGGTGCGAGCGCGGTGCACCCGCTGCGCGCCGCACGCACACCGGCGCCGGGCGCCCGTCACCGCCCGCGGTGACCCCCGGGTCTGGGAGTGAGAAGGGCGCGGATCTACCGGTAATCTGGCGGCATGACCCGGGCGCACCGACCCGCCCGCGCGCCGCCAGCCGCGTCGCTCGCCGCCATCGTCCTCGCGCTCCTCCTGGCGCCGGCGGCGCGCGCCTCGTCCATCTCGGTCCAGGGCGGCGCGATCGTTCTCGGGCGCACGCAGTCGGCCACCGTCACCATCGGCGTCGAGGAGCCCCCGGGCGCGGAGGATCGACCCCTTCGCCTGTCGGTGAACGTGGGGGCCTTCTCCGAGCCGGTCCGGATCGCGCCGGGGAAGTTCAAGGCCACCTACGTGCCGCCCCCCGAGCGCTACCCGCAGGTGGCGCTGGTGGCGGTCTGGAAGGAGACCGGCCCCGACGCCCGGATCGACTTCCTGCGCATCCCGCTCTTCGGCACCACCACCGTGCCGGTCAAGGGGCGCCCGGGCGACTCGGTCACCGTGCTCACCCCGTTCCAGGAGTTCGGCCCGGTGACGATCGACGCCAAGGGCGCGGCCAGCGTGCCCATCGACGTGCCGCCGAACACCAGCGCGGTCGAGGTCCGCGTGCGGGACCGGAACGGCGCGACCAGCAAGCGGAGCGTGCCGATCGAGGTGCCCCACTACAACCGCCTCACGGCCGCGCTGGTGCCCTACGCCATCACGGCGGACGGTGCCGAGCAGGTGAAGCTGCACGTCTTCTACGATCTCGACGGCGGCGCGCGGGCGCCCGACCGCATCACCCTGGAGGCCACCACGGGGAAGGCGGTCTTCGAGCGCACCCTCAACGGCCGGTTCCTGTACCGGTACGTGCCGCCGGCGGGGCTGTCCGCCGAGGACGTGAAGTTCGCCGTCACCATCGACGGCGACCTCAGCGCGCGGGCGCGGGCCCGGGTGGTGCTCGGCCTGCCCGCCCCGGCCAAGGTGGTGGTGAAGCCGCCGCTCGTCTCGCTGCCGCCCGGCAGCAAGGTCCCCGGAACGGTGTCGGTCCTGGTCCTGAGCGCGGAGGGGCTCGGGCTCCCCGCCAAGGTCCAGGTGAGCGCGAACGGGGTGCCCATCGGCGAGGCGGCCCACAAGGGGAACGGGCTGTACGACGTCGAGTGGATCCCGCCGGCGGAGTACGGCAGCGGCCTGGTCCAGTTCCGCGCCACCGCGGTGGACGCGAAGGGGCGCAGCGCCAGCGGAGCGGCCAACTACCAGCTCAGCGCGGCCCCCATCCCCAGGAGCGTGCTGGCCAGCTTCGAGCCCCGTCTCGTGCCGGTGGACGGGCGCAGCCGGGCCACGGTGGCGCTCGAGGTCCGCGACGCGGCCGGGATGCCGCTCGACAAGGCTCGGCTGCTCGCCGTGGCGAGCGACGGCGCGGTGGGCGAGCTCGTGTCGCGCGGCGGGGGACGGTACGAGGCCAGCTACGTCGCCCCGGCCCGCTCGCCCGGCGGGAACCCGACGCTGCGGGTGATGGACGCCGGAGGGAGCTTCGAGCAGCGCTTCCCGCTGCCGCTCCGCGAGAACCCGCGCCGGCTCCTGCTGGGCGCCCGGGTCGGCTACGGCACCGCCTTCGACGACCTTTCCGGACCCCGCGCCGGCCTCGACGTCTGGGCGCCCTTCCAGGTGGGGAGCCTCTGGCTGGGGGCGGGCCTCTCCGCCACCGTGGCCCGGGCGCGACGGACGGTCGTCGATCCCGGGACCGGGCTCTCGAGCGACTCGGAGGTGACCTACGCCCCGGTCACCCTCCGGCTCGGCTGGGAGCTGCTCGCCACCCGGCGGCTCTCCCTCGTGCTCGGCGCGGGCGGTACGGCCGCCTACGCCACCTCCCGGAGCTCCCTGGTGACGGGCTCCTCGACCGCCTTCGGGTTCGGCGGCCTGGGCTTCCTCGGGGCGGGCTGGGCGCTCGGACCGGGGCAGATCTTCGGAGAGGTCTCCTGGGGCGTGGCGAGGGTGTCGAGCCCCGAGTTCGGGCTCGACGCGGGCGGCGCGGCGATCGACGTGGGGTACCGGATCGGGGTCTTCTGATGCGCCTCCGACGCTCGCCCATCTCGCGTGCGCTCCTCCTGCTGGCGGGCGCCTGCGCGGCGCCCGGGCCGGGCGGACCGATCCCGCTCTCGGTCACCCCCGCGCAGGGGCCGGCCGCGGCGGCCACGCCGGTGGAGATCTCCGGCGTCGGCTTCGACGCGACGGTGAAGACCGACTACGGCGACGGCTCCGGAAGCACGATCCAGGCGACCTTCGCCGTCCGCCTCCTCCCGTGGGACGGGAGCCCGCCCGTGGATCTCGCCCCCGTCGCGTTCACGCAGCGCCGCACCCTGACCGCGACCGTGCCCGCCGGGCTCGTGCCGGGACGGTACGACGTGCAGGTGACCGATCCGTCCGGGCGTTCCGGCGCGCTGCCGGACGGCTTCGAGGTCACGAGCGCCGCGGCCGACGTGGTGGGGTTCCGCATCGCGCCCATCGCGGCGCAGCGGGCGGGCGTTCCGTTCGCGGTGTCGGTCGAGGCGGTGGACGCGGCGGGGCGGGTGGTGAGCGCCTTCGCCGGCTCGGTGACGGTGACGGACCGGACCGGCACCGCCGTGCCCGCCGCCGCGGGGCCCTTCGCGCTCGGGCGGGCCCAGGTCCAGCTCGCCGTGGCCGTGCCGTGGCCGGCCGATCGGCTCACCGTGGACGACGGCGCGGGGCGCGCCGGCGCCTCGAACGACTTCGACGTGGGTCCGGGAATCCCGGCCCGGATCGACTTCGTCGGGCCGGTCTCGGCCTCGGTCTCCGCCTGCTCCCCCGCCTTCGAGGTCGAGCTGCGCGACGTCGGCGGGGCGCCCGCGCCCGCCCTCTCCGACGTGAGCGTCTCCCTCCAGTCCGGACCCCCCGGCGCGGTCCTCCCCTTTTCCGACGCCGGCTGCACCGTGCCGGCCGCCGCCGTGGTCATCCCCGCCGGCGCCACCCGCGGCGTCTTCCGCCTGCTCGGAGGCGTGGCCGGGAGCGCGTCGCTGCGGGCCTTCCCCGACCTCCTCCCCTCCGCCGAGACGGCCGTGGCCGTCTCCCCCTGACCCGTGGCCCTCGGACCTCGGCAGATCCCCTGGACGGCCGTCGCGGCGGCGGTGATCGCGCTCGCCTGCGGCGACTCCGCCCAGCCGGCCCCCCGTCCGCGCTCGGTCTCGCCCGCCCAGGGACCGGAAGGTGCGGCGGTGGCGATCCGGATCGAGGGCGACGGGCTCGCTCCGCACGTCATCACCGACTACGGCGACGGCTCCGGAAGCCGCGTGGACCCGCGCTTCCGGGCCTGGCTCGGCCCCAGCCGGCTGCGCGAGGTGACGCCGTCCGGGGACGGTGCGCTGCTCGCCACGGTGCCGGAGGACCTGCCCCCCGGGGCCTACGACCTCGCGATCGAGGACCCGGACGGGAGGCGCGGGACGCTCCCGGCCGCCTACCGTGTGGTGGCGGCGACGGACGCGGTGGCGCTGGTGGCGGCCTTCACCTTCGCCCCGGTGGGCCCGCAGGAGGCGCGCGCGCCCTTCTCGGTGACCGTCACGGCGGTGGACTCGGCGGGGCAGGTGGTGACCGGGTTCAGCGGCACGGTCGCGATCGCGGATCGAACCGGCGCGCTGGTGCCGGCGTCGATCGGGCCGTTCGCCTGGGGCGTCTGGACCGGGCCGGTCGAGGTCCGCGCCCCCATCGGCGCCGACGCGCTCACCGCCACCGACGCCCTCGGCCACACCGGGCGCTCCAACGACTTCGCCGTGGCGCCCGCCGCGGCCGCCCGGCTCGTCTTCGGCACGCCGCCCGTGGACACCGTGGCGGGCGCGTGCACCGGGCCGGTCACGGTCTCGCTCGAGGACCTGTACGGCATGCCCACGGTCGCGCCGGCCGGGATGGACGTGGCCGTCTCCGAGGGGACGGGGGCCGTGGGCGTGTACGTCGACCCGGGCTGCGCGGTGGCCGCTGCGGGCGCGACCATTCCGGCGGGGGCCGGCTCCGCCGACGTCTGGGTGCGCTCGACGGTCGCGGCTCCCTTCACGCTCGAGGCCACCGCCGTCGGCCTCGACCCCGGATCGCAGGCGGGCCTGGTCCGGCCTGCCGCGCCGGAGCGGCTGGTCTTCACGACGCCTCCCCAGACGGTGGCGGCCGGGGCGTGCTCGGCGCCGGCCGGCGTGGTCTCCGAGGACGCCTTCGGGAACGTGTCGCCCGTGGGGGCCGACACGCCGGTTTCGCTGGCGTCCGACCCGGCGGGAGGTCTCGTCTTCCATGCCGGGGCAGGGTGCGGGGCTCCCGTCGCAGAGGTGACCATGGCCGCGGGCACCGCCACGGCCAGCTTCTCGTTCCTGGACACCCGCGCCGAGGTGGTCCAGGTCGCCGCCACGGGCCTGGGCATCTCGGGGGCCGCGTCCCAGATCGAGACCATCGTGCCGGCCTCCCGGGACCACCTGGTGCTGGTCTCCGGGGGCGGGCAGACGGTTTCGGCGGGCTCGTGCTCCGGGGCGGTGGTGCTGGAGAGCCGCGACGCCTTCGAGAACGTGTCGGGGGTGGGCCCGGCGACGGCGGTGGATCTCTCCGGCCCCGGGGACTTCCAGTACTTCACGGATGCCGGGTGCACGGTGTCGGCGGGCACGTCGCTTCCCCTGGCGGCGGGGACGACGCAGGTGGCGTTCTGGTTCAAGGCGACGGTGGTGGTCCCGTCGGCCACCGTGACCGCAAGCGTAGCCGGATGGGCGCCGGTCGCCATCGACGCGACCATCACCCAGGCGGTGCGGGACCACCTGGTGCTGGTCTTGGGGGGCGGGCAGGCGGTTTCGGCGGGCTCGTGCTCCGGGGCGGTGGTGCTGGAGAGCCGCGACGCCTTCGAGAACGTGTCGGGGGTGGGCCCGGCGACGGCGGTGGA
>DATIUR010000110.1:0-10826 GCA_035466675.1 Anaeromyxobacteraceae bacterium
CGCCAGCACCTCCTGCACCGCCCGCTGCTCGCGCTCGCGCAGCACGCGCGAGATCATCCGCCACACGTTCGTCTCCGCCTCGAAGTGCTCCTTGCGGTCGCCCGGGACCTCGACCGACCGGACCACGCTCCAGCGGCGGAGCTCGCCCAGGCTCATGGAGAGGAGCCCGGTGGAGATCTCCAGCCGGTCGCACAGCTCCGGGGCGGCCAGGGGCCGGTCGGAGAGGAAGAGCACCGCCCATACGCGGCCGAGCTGGCGCCGGAAGCCCCACAGCTCCATCAGCGCGCCGACCGCGTCGGCCACGGCCCGGTCGGCCCGCTGGAGGGCGTGGGAGGTCGGGGCAGGGGGTCGGGGGGCGGGTCGGGCGGCGGCGGTGGGCATCCGGGTCACCTCACGAGGGCGAGGTCGCCCAGCGCGCAGAGCGCGAAGACGACCGAGGCGAAGGCGTTGTAGTTGAAGAAGGCCACGTTGATCCGCTCGGGACGGAGCAGGCCGCGCGGGGCCACGTGGACGTGCTCCGCCGCGATCACGGCGGCGAGCGCCAGCGTCCCGGCCGCCCAGCCGGCTCCGCGCCCCCCGAGCGCGCCGGCGGCCGCGACGGCGGCCACCGCCAGCAGGTGGAGGCCGCGGGCCCACCACAGGGCGCCCCGCGTCCCGAAGCGGGCCGGGATGGAGCGGAGCCCCGCGCCGCGGTCGAAGTCGACGTCCTGCATGGCGTAGAAGACGTCGAAGCCGGCGATCCAGGCCCCCACCCCGAGCCCGAGCACGATCGACTCCGGCGGGGCGCGCCCGGTGAGGGCGATGGCGACGCCCACCGGGGCCAGCGACTGGGCGAGGCCCAGCCAGAGGTGGCAGGCCCAGGTGAACCGCTTGGCGTAGGAGTAGCCGAGCAGCACGGCGAGCACCGGCGCGGCCAGCCAGCCGGCGAGCGGCGAGAGGAGCGCCGCGGCCAGCAGGAAGATCGCGCCGCTGCCGAGGAGGAGCGCCCAGGCGGCGGGCGGGGAGACCTCGCCCGTCACCAGCTCGCGCCGCTGGGTGCGCGGGTTCCGCGCGTCGAACCGGCGATCGGCGATCCGGTTCATGGCCATGGCGGCGGTCCGGGCCGCCACCACCGCCACCGCCACGAGCGCCAGCCGGACCGGCTCGAGCGAGGCCTGGCGCGCCACGAGCGCCACCGCGCTCGCCGCGAACGGGAGCGCGAAGAGCGAGTGGGAGAGCTTCACCATCCGGGCCAGGGCGGCGACCGTCACCTCGGTCCTCCTGCGGGCCGGTGCCGTGCGATCCACCGGAACGGGCGCTCCTCCCGGCCGTGCACCGACACCACGAGCTCGAACGGATCCTCGGTCCGCGCCCCGCCGAGCGGCGCCGCGATCACGCCGGGCGCCGTGCCGGGCGCGAGGCGCCCCACCGCCGGAGCGCCCACCGCCGCCCCGTTCCAGGCGAGCGGGAGCAGGCGGGAGGCCGGCAGGTCGGGCAGCTCCCGGCGCAGGAGCGCCAGCTCGCCGAGCGGGGCGAGCGACGGCGAGGAGGCGAGCGAGTCGGTCCCCACCGCCAGCGGCAGGCCGGCGGCGAGATACCGGTGGACCGGGGGGAGCCGCCCGCCGATGTGCAGGTTGGAGCGCGGGCAGAGCACCACGGTGGCCCCGGAGCGGGCCAGCAGGGCGACGTCCTCCTCGTCCACGTCCACGGCGTGCACCACCAGGTGGTGCGGCGCGAGGTGGGGCGCCACGGCGGCCACCGGCGAGCGCGCCGCCGGACGGAGGTCCCCGGCGCGGGAGCCGAGCGCCTCCAGCATCCGCGCGAACGGGCCGGTCCCGGAGGCGCACAGCGCCCGCTCGGCCGGGTCCTCGGCCAGGTGGATCGAGGCGGGCCCGGCCCGCAGGAGATCGGCCACCGCGGGCGGGTGGGTGGAGTAGACCGCGTGCGGCGACGGGGCGACCCGGAGGCCGGGCGGCGGGGGACCGGCGGCCTCCCGCGCCGCGCGCGCCGCGGTGCGGGCCTCCTCGATCCGCCGCGGGGAGGCGCCGAAGACCTCGTGGTAGAGCGTGCCGGCCAGCCCCGCGGCGGCGAGCGGGCGCAGGGAGGCGAGCGTGTTGGTGACGTCGCCCACCGCGGCCACGCCGGCCGCGAGCAGGTCCGAGGCCGCCGCGGCCATGGCCCGCTCCGCCTCTCCCTCCCGGGTGGCCGCGCGGGCGGAGAGGAAGAGCGGGATCCAGGCGGGGAGGCCCCCGCCCCCCGGCACGCGGCCGGCCAGGTGGGAGAGCTCGAGGTGCAGGTGCGCGTTCACCAGCGCCGGCAGGATCACCGCGTCGAGCCGCTCGCCGCGCCCGTGCCGGGCCTCGACCTCCGCGCGCGGGCCGACCGCGACGATCGCGTCCCCGTCGAGGGCGACGGCGCCGTCGGCGATCGCCTCCCGCGAGGGTCCGGGGAGGATCCAGGGCGCCGACACCACGCGCGCGCTCACGCCGCGGCGCCCCCCACCCGCTCGTACCGCATGTTGCGCCGGGCCGCCTCGAACCCGGCGTCGCGGATGTGCCTCTCCACCTCCTCCGAGTCCATCGCGAAGGTGGTGCCGGCCGCCGAGACCACGTTCTCCTCGATCATGACGGAGCCGAAGTCGTTGCACCCCATGTGAAGCGAGGCCTGGGCCACCCCGCCGCCCATGGTCACCCAGGAGGCCTGCAGGTTGGGCACGTTGTCGAGCACGAGGCGCGAGAGCGCGTTGACCCGCAGGTAGGCGGTGGCGCTGGTGTCCCCCGGCTCGAGGCGCGTGTTCTGCGACTGGAACGGCCAGCAGATGAAGGCGGTGAAGCCGCCGGTCTCGTCCTGGAGGTCGCGCAGCCGCACCAGGTGCGCCACCCGGTGGCGCGCCTCCTCGCCCACCCCGAACATGAGCGTGGCGGTGGAGCGCAGCCCCTTGCGGTGCGCGGCGCGCATGACGGTGAGCCACTCGTCGGTCGAGCACTTGAGGGGCGCGATCCGCCGGCGCACCTCGTCGTCGAGCACCTCCGCCCCGCCGCCCGGGATGGAGTCGAGCCCGGCCGCCACCAGGCGGTCGACGGCGGCGTCGAGGGGCAGCTCGCTCGTCCGGGCGATGTGCCAGATCTCCTCGGGGGAGAGGGCGTGGAGGTTGATCATGGGCCAGCGCGCCTTCACCCAGCGGAAGAGGTCCTCGTACCACTCGATGCCGAGATCGGGGTGGAGGCCCCCCTGGAGCAGGATCTCGATCCCGCCCAGCGCCACCGTCTCGTCGATCTTGCGGGTCAGCTCCTCGCGGGAGAGGACGTAGGCCTCGCCGTGCCCGCGCGGCCGGTAGAAGGCGCAGAAGTGGCAGGCGGTGGTGCACACGTTCGTGTAGTTCACGTTGCGCGACACGATGTAGGTGACGACCCCTTCCGGGTGGAGGGCCCGCCGGCGCGCGTCGGCGGCCAGGCCCAGCTCCAGGAGCGGCGCCTTCTCGTCGAGCAGCTCCGCCTCGTCCGGGTCGAGCCGCCCGCCCTCGGCGGCCTTCTGGAGGGCCGCGTCGAGCGAGACGGCCCGGCGGGTCGGGCGGGTGCGGACCACGTCGTCCACGAAGCGGAGCGGGATGCGCGGCAGGAAGCCCTTCTCCTCGGCCATCCGCAGGAACGTCTCCAGGCCCTGCAGCTCGTAGGGCCCGAGGCCGTAGCGGATGCGCTGGGCGAGGTAGCGGCGGTAACGCTCCGGGTCGCCACCCTTCTCGCGCGCGAAGCGCTGCGCCAGCTCGGTCCGGACGCCCAGGCCGTGCTGGGCGGCGCGGGCCAGCTCCTGCACGTCCTCCGGCCCGAGCCTTCCCGGCCGGGCGGCCCACACCGCGAAGATCATGGGGAGGCCGGAGAGCCGGACCCACTCGCGGCCCAGGTCGAGCACGTGGCTCGCCCGCACGCCGAAGCCGCGGTCGCCGATGACGAGCGCGCCCTTCGTCCCCTTCGCGCGCGCCAGCCCCTCCTCCGCCGGGAGCAGGGTGTAGCGCGGCCGGACGCCCATCTCGTCGAGGACGATCTTGGTGAGCACGTGGGAGGTGCGCGAGGCGGTGTCGAGGAAGACCTCGTCCCACACCACCGGCGACTGCTCGCCCGCCAGCACCACGGTCTGCACCGGTCCGTCGGCGCCGATGGCGATGCCCGGGACGATCTCGTATTCGCCCTTGGAGAGCGCGGCGACCGACACGAGCGCCATGTCCACCTCGCCCGCCTCGAGCAGCTCGGCGCAGCGGGAGGGCTCCGCCAGGAGGAGCTCGATCCGGTCGGAGCCCCGGAGGCCCTCGGTGAGGGGCCAGGCGTTCAGGAAGGAGACGGCGGCGGCGCGGATCCTAGCCATGGGCGACCTTCTTCTCCGACTCTCCGCCCGCCTCGCGGGAGGGGGAGGCCGGGGCGGGGGGGGCGTCGTGCACGCGCAGCACGCGGTAGAGGCTGTCCCGCTCGGCCGGCACGCGTCCGGCCGCACGGATGAGCCGGTGCAGGTCCCTCTCCGAGAGCGCCTGCGGCGTGGTCGCGCCGGCCATGTGGTAGATGCGCTCCTCCAGCACGGTCCCGTCCACGTCGTCCACGCCGAAGGCGAGGGAGGTCTGGGCCAGGCGCTCCCCCAGGGAGACCCAGTAGGCCTTCACGTGGTCGAAGTTGTCGAGGTACAGGCGCGACACCGCCAGGGTGCGGAGCGCGTCGTAGCCGGTCGGCTTGGGGAAGGCCTTGCCGATCATGTTGTGCTCGGGGTGGAAGGCGAGCGGGATGAACACCTGGAAGCCGCCGGTCTCGTCCTGCAGGTCGCGCAGCCGTCGCATGTGGTCGATCCGCTCGTCGAGCCGCTCGATGTGGCCGTAGAGCATGGTCGAGTTGGTCCGGAGCCCCAGGCGGTGCGCGGTGCGGTGGATCTCGAGCCACTGGTCGGCGGTGGCCTTGTCGTCGCAGATCTTGCGGCGCACGCGGGGCGCGAAGATCTCGGCCCCGCCGCCCGGGATGGTGTCGAGGCCGGCCTCCACCAGCTCGCGGAGGACCTGCTCGTAGCTCTTCCCGAACTTCTCGGCGAAGAAGTGGATCTCGATGGCGGTGAAGGCCTTGATGGTGAGAGAGGGCCACTCGGCCCGGATCCGCCGGAGCAGCTCGGTGTAGTAGTCGAAGGGCAGGTCCGGGTGGAGGCCCGAGACGACGTGCACCTCGGTGATCCCGAGCGGCTTCTTGGAGAGCACCCGCTCCACCGCCTCCTCGAGGCGCATGGTGTAGCCCTCGGAGGCGGTGCGGTCGTCCGGCCGGGCGAACGAGCAGAACTTGCAGGTGGCGACGCAGACGTTGGTGGGGTTGAGGTGGACGTTGCGGTTGTAGAAGGTGAGGTCGCCGTGGCGCGCCTCGCGGACGTGGTTCGCCAGCGCCCCCACCGCGGCCAGGTCCCTCGCCTCGAGGAGGCGCAGCCCCTCGGCGTCGGAGAGACGCCGGCCGGACAGCACCGTGTCCCGCACGTCGCCGAGGCCGTCGCGCTCCAGGGCGCGGTGGGCGAGGCTCGAGATCATGGCTCCTCCACGGGCTCGGGCGCGCGCGGCGCGAGCCCGTCCCAGCGCTTCATGAGGTCGTTCGGCAGGCCGAGCCGGTCGAGGACGCGCGCCACCACCGTGTCCACCAGCTCCCCGACGTTGCGCGGCCCCGAGTAGAAGGACGGCGAGGCGGGCATCACGAAGGCGCCGGCCTCGATGGCCTGCACCATCGCCCGGGCGTGCACGAGCGAGATGGGGGTCTCGCGCAGCACGAGCACCAGGCGCCGCCGCTCCTTCAGCATCACGTCGGCGGCCCGCCCGACCAGGTCCACCGAGACGCCGTGGGCGATCCGCGCCAGGGACCCGGCCGAGCAGGGGATGACCACCATGCCCTGGTAGAGCGCCGAGCCCGAGGCGAAGGGGGCGGTGAAGTCCTGGTTCTTCCAGATGCGGAAGGGGTAGCGCGGCTCCGCGCCGATCTCCTGCTTCCAGACCTGCTTGCCGGTCTGGGTGAAGACGAGGTCCACCTCCACGCCCGCGGCGGGGCCCCGCTCGGCCAGGAAGTCGAGGAGCCGCTTGGCGTAGGGCGCGCCGGAGGCACCGGAGACCGCCACCACCAGCTTCATGCGCGCACCGCCGTGACCATGCCGCACACGCCCGGGAAGAGCGTGGCGCCGCGGACCGAGCCGAAGCCCGCCCGCCGGGCCGCCTCCTCGAACTCGGGGCGCGAGGCGAAGCGCTCCATGGAGGCGACCAGGTAGCGGTAGGCCTCCGGATCCGGGGAGAGGACCCGCCCCAGCACCGGGAGCGCCAGCCGGTTGTAGAGCGCGTGCACGGCGCGCGGACCGGCCGCGTCGGAGCGGAAGAACTCGAGGATCCCCAGGCGGCCCCCGGGGCGGAGGACCCGGGCCAGCTCGCGGAGCCCCGCCTGGTACGAGTCGAGGTTCCGCATCCCGAAGGTCACGGTGGCGAGGTCGAAGGCGGCCGCGCCGAAGGGGAGGGCGAGCGCGTCGGCCTGGCTGGCGGGGAGCCCGGTCTTCTCGACGCCGCGCGCCAGCATGGGCAGGGAGAAGTCCGCCGCCACCACCCGCAGGCCGGGGGCGCGCCGGCGGGCCAGGCCGGCCACGTCCATGGTGCCGGCGCACAGGTCGAGCAGCCGCTCGCCGTTCCGGGGCGCCAGCGCGGCGAGGAGCCGGCGGCGCCAGGCCTGGTCCACCCGCAGCGTCATGACCCGGTTGAGCAGGTCGTAGCGCGGGGCGATGCGGTCGAACATGGCGCGCACCGCGGAGCCGCGGCGGGCCTCGCCCGGCAGGGGCACGCCGGCCGGCATCTACGACGCTCCCCTCTTCGGCGTCCAGGCCGCCGCGGGCGGCGGAGGGATGGCGGGGCGCCGCAGCGCGGTCGCCCCCGGGACGATCCGGCCGTACAGGGCGTCCATGCGCGCGATCACCTCGGGCGGGTGGACGCACGCCTCCGGCCACTCGCGCCCCCCCTCCTCGGCCCACTTCCTGGTGGCGTCCACGCCGATCTTGGCGCCGAGCGCCATCTGCGGGGCGGCGTGGTCGAGCACGTCCACCGGCCCCTCCACGATCACGACGTCCCGGCGCGCGTCCACGTTGGCGAGGGCGCGCCAGGCGCACTGCGAGGCGTCCTGCACGTCCACGTCCTCGTCGAACACCACCAGCGTCTTGGTGTTCGACATCTGCCCCGATCCCCACAGGCCGTGCATGAGCTTCCTGGCGTGCCCGGGGAACTCCTTGCGGATCGAGAGCAGGCACAGGTTGTGGAAGACGCCCTCGGCCGGGAAGGCCATGTCCACGATCTCCGGGAAGACCATCTGGAGCATCGGCAGGAACAGCCGCTCGGTGGCCTTGCCGAGCCACAGGTCCTCCATGGGCGGGGGCCCCACCACCGTGGCGGGGTAGACCGCGTCGCGGCGGTGGGTGATGGCGGCCACCTCCAGGGCGGGGTAGTCGTCGGCCAGCGAGTAGAAGCCGGTGTGATCGCCGAAGGGCCCCTCGCGCACCAGCGGGGCGGAGACGTCCACGAACCCCTCGATGACGATGTCGGCGTCGGCCGGGACCTGCAGCCCGGTGGCGACCCCCTCCACGGTGTGCACCGCCTCGCCGCGGAGGAAGCCGGCGAACAGGTACTCGTCCACGCCCGGCGGGAGCGGCGCC
The DNA here is from genome assembly GCA_035466675.1 of Anaeromyxobacteraceae bacterium. Classification (GTDB taxonomy): domain Bacteria; phylum Myxococcota; class Myxococcia; order Myxococcales; family Anaeromyxobacteraceae; genus Anaeromyxobacter. The sequence goes on from DATIUR010000110.1 coordinate 7,663, forward strand.
GAGGCGCAGTAGGTGAGGGCCGGATCGCCGCCGAGCGCGATGGCCACCGGCATCCGCTCCCCCCGCTTCCGGTAGGCCCGGAAGTGGGCGGTGGCGGTCTTGTGGAGCTGCCAGTGCATGGCCAGGCGCCGCGGGCCCAGCACCTGAAGCCGGTACATGCCCACGTTGCGGATCCCGGTCTCGGGGTCGTGCGTGATCACCTGCGGCAGCGTCAGGAAGGGCCCGCCGTCGTGCGGCCAGGTGGTGAGGACCGGGAGCATCGCCAGGTCGGGCTCCCGGATCACCACCTCCTGGCAGGCGCCGGACGAGACGCGCTTCGGCGCCATCGAGGCGAGCCTGCCCAGCCTGGGGAGCATCTTCAGCTTCTCCCAGAAGCCCTGCGGCGGCGCGGTGTGCAGGAGGTCGCGCAGGGCCCGGGCGTGCTCCTCGAGGTCCTCGCAGGAGAGGGCCCAGCTCGTCCGCCGCCGCGTGCCGAACAGGTTCATCGCCACCGGGAAGGCGCCGGACGAGGGGCGCTCGAAGAGGAGCGCGGGCCCGGCCTGCTTGGCGGCCCGGTCGGCCAGGGCGGCCATGTCGAGCCGGAGGTCCACGGGCTCGGCGACCCGCGCCAGCTCGCCGGCCCGCTCGAGACGACCCAGGAACTCCCGCATCGAGCGGTAGGCCATGGCGCGCGGATCCTTACTCCACCCGCCCGCTTGTTTCAATGTTCGTTGAAAGCTATAAGGGCGCGCCATGCAGACCATCCGCGTGGCCCACAGCCCCGATTCGGACGACGCCTTCATGTTCTACGGGCTCGCCTCCGGCGCGGTGCGCGCCGAGGGGCTCGAGTTCGTGCACGAGCTCTCGGACATCGAGACCCTGAACCAGGCCGCGCGGGAGGGACGCTTCGAGATCACCGCGCTCTCGGTGCACGCCTACCCCCACCTGGCCGGCCGCTACCTCCTGCTCGACTCGGGGGCCTCCTTCGGGGACGGCTACGGTCCCACGGTGGTGGTGCCGGCCGGATCCCCGATCCGGAAGCTGGAGGAGCTGTCGGGGAAGCGGATCGCCATCCCCGGCCGGTGGACCAGCGCCGCCCTGGCGCTCGCGCTCCGGCTCCCGCGCCACGAGGCGGTGGTGATGGACTTCAAGTCGGTGGGCGAGGCGGCCAAGCGCGGGGAGGTGGAGGCGGGCCTCGTCATCCACGAGGGCCAGCTCACCGCGGGGGAGGAGGGGCTCCGCGTGGTGGAGGACCTGGGCAGGAGCTGGAAGGACCGGACCGGCCTGCCGCTCCCGCTCGGCATGAACGCGGTCCGGCGGGACCTGCCGGACGAGCTGCGGCGGACCCTGGCCCGGGTGCTGCGCGAGTCGATCGAGCACGGGCTCGCCCATCGCGAGGCGGCGCTCGACCACGCCATGAAGTACGCGCGGGGGCTCGACCGGAGCCGCGCCGACACCTTCGTGGGCATGTACGTGAACGAGTGGACGCGGGACCTCGGGCCCCGGGGCCGGCAGGCCGTGAAGCTCTTCCTGGGCGACGCCTTCGACCGCGGTCTCGTACCTCGGGTGAAGATCGAGTACCAGGAGGCCTAGCCCCTCCGTTCCCACCGGCCCCGGGCTGGTCTATGCTACGCGGCCCATGGATCGACGCGCCCGGGCCCGGGAGCTCCTCCTCGCCGCGATCGAGCAGGTCGAGGCGGAGCTGTCCTCGCCGCGCCTGGCGCTGTGCCCGAAGCAGCTCTGCACCTGCCGCGCCACCCTCCAGGAGTACCTGAACGCCCTGGAGCGCGACGCCATGCCGCCCAGGCGCGAGCGGGACGAGGGCCTCTGCCGGCTGGTCCTCGACGAGTGGCCGTACGGCCTCCCCCTCGGCAACGCCATCCTCCAGGCGGAGCGGGCCTGGCGGAACGCCTGACCGGGCTGCGCTTCGGTGATCCCGGAGCGCGCACCGTCGTCCTGGCGGCCGCATCCACCCACGGGCCCCGCGGGGGAGGCGTTCCCCTCGGCGCTCCGCGGCTCGTCCGTCGCCGCACCGCCGCCGATCCCGTCCGCTCCCGCCGGCATCGACGCCCTGCCAGCACGCAGCGGTGCCGCTCGGATCGCAGCGGCTGGACCGGCGCCGCTGCCGGTCCGATCCCCGACCGAAGAAGCCCTCCCGCGCTCGAACGCTCCGCGCCTCGGGCAACGCCCCCCGCGGGTCCCTGTCCGGCAGGCGGCTGCGGTCGTCCGCGCCGCGTCGGAGTGTTTCAGGATCGCGTTCGGTCGTTCTAGGCGGAGCGGCGCGCCCCCCCCTGCGCGAGCAGCTCGGCCACCCTTCCCGCCAGCGCCGCGGGCGTGAAGGGCTTGGGGAGGAAGGGGAAGCCGCCGGGCGAGGGGCCGAGCACGTCGTGGGCGGAGCCGGCGGTGAGCAGGACCCGCATGCCCGGCCACCTGGCCGCCAGCCGGTCGGCCAGCTCCTTGCCGCCCATGCCCCGCAGGACCACGTCGGCGACGAGCAGGTCCACCCCGCCGGCCGAGTCGCAGAGCCGGAGCGCGTCGCGTCCGTCGGCCGCCTCGAGGACGCGGTGGCCGAGCCGCTCCAGCATGCGGCGCGTCCCCTCGCGGACGAGGTCGTCCTCGTCCACCAGGAGGATCACCGGGGAACGGGGCGGGTCCCGCGGCGGACGCGGCGCCGCCTCCCGGATCCCCAGCGTGGCGCGCTGGCGGAGGCGCAGGAGCTCCTCCTCGGCCTCGCGGCGGCCGGCCTCGGCGCGCCTCCGGGCCTCCTCCTCCCGGCGGAGCGCCTCGATGGCGTCGCCCAGCTCCTGCGTGCGCGCCTCGACCGCCCGGGCCTGGGAGGCGCTCGCCCGGGTCGCCCAGGCGCGCAGGTGGCCGGCCAGCGCCACCGCCGCGACCGCGCAGGCCAGGGTGGAGGCGAGCGAGGTCGAGGCCGCGCCGGACGCCCGGGCCGGGAGGAGGTCGCCGCCGGCGAGGACATCCGCCGCCGCCGTGACGAGGAGCGGCACCACCGCGGCCGCCACCGCGACCGCTCCGGGCGCCCGCTCCCGCACCGCCGCCGCCGACCAGACGGCCACCACCGCCAGGGCGGCCAGCACCACCACCCCCGCGGCCACCTGGCCGGCGCGGGGCCACGGGAGCGCGAGGAGGGCCGCCGCCGGGGCGAGCCAGACCACGGCCGCCGGGGC
>DATIUR010000111.1:0-5699 GCA_035466675.1 Anaeromyxobacteraceae bacterium
GAAGCGCTGGGCAACGATCCCGGCCGCTGTCCGAAGTGCAACATGCGCCTCTGGGCGAAGGCGCTGCCGCGCCACGTCCGCTTCCACGACCTTCGCCACACGACGGCCACCCTGCTCCTCAAGGAGGGCGTTTCGCTGCCGGTCGTGCAGCGGATTCTCCGCCACTCCGATCCGAAGCTCACCACCGAGACCTACGGCCACCTCGAGCTGGCCGACATGCGGGCCGCGCTCGGCCGCCTGAGCTTCGGAGTGAAGCCGCAGGCGAAGCCGTTTGGTGCATTAGTGGTGCAGAACCGCGGAAACCGGAAAGGCGAAGGCCGCGGCGGCTCAGGAAACCCGAGCGACGTCGCGGCCTTCAGATGGTCGGGGAGACAGGATTTGAACCTGCGACCCCTTGGTCCCGAACCAAGTGCTCTACCAGGCTGAGCCACTCCCCGAAGAAGCCTTCCGGCCGTCCTTCCGCGGCGTCGGGAACGCCGCAGGCCGGTGTAAGGCCGCGTAGATACTGGACCGGGGGAAGGGTGTCAAGGGCGGGGCGGCGGGCCGCACGACTCACCGCGCGCAGGCGGCCTCGACCTCGTCGATCTCCTTCGGCACCGCCGCGGTCAGGTTCTCGCGCCCGCCCTCGGTGACGAGCACGTCGTCCTCGATCCGGATCCCCACGCCGCGCATCTCGGCCGGCGCCTTCTCGTCGTCCTCGGCCACGTAGAGACCGGGCTCGACGGTGATCACCATGCCGGGGGCGAGCCGGCGCGACTGGCCGTCGGGGTAGTAGTCGCCGGCGTCGTGCACGTCCATCCCGAGGAAGTGGCTGGTCCGGTGCATGTAGTACCGGCGGTATCCCTTGTCCTCGAGGCGCGCCTCCACCGGCCCCTCGAGCAGCCCCATGGCCACGAGCCCCTCGGTGAGCCGCCGCACCACCTGGTCGTGGATCTCGTCCACCCGCACGCCGGGCCGGACCGCCTCGATGGCCTCCTTCTGGACGGCCAGGCAGACGGCGTAGAGCTCCCGCTGCGCCTTCGTGAACGCGCCGGAGACGGGGAAGGTCCGCGTCACGTCGCCGGCGTAGAGCTCGAACTCGCCGCCGGCGTCCACCAGGCACAGGTGCCCCTCGCGCAGCTCGGCGTCGCCGGCCCGGTAGTGCAGGATGGTGGCGTTGGGGCCGGTCGCCACGATGGTCCCGTAGGCGGGCCCGCTCCCCCCGCGCCGCCGGAAGGCGTACTCGATCTCGGCCTGCACCTGGCGCTCGCGCCGCCCGGGCTGGCCGTCCCGCATCGCCGCGAAGTGGGCCTCGGCGGTGATCTCGGCGGCCTTGCGCAGCCGCGCGATCTCCTCGGGCCCCTTCACGAGCCGCATCTCGTGCAGGATCCGCCCGGGCTCGACGACGGCACCGGGGACGTGCTTGCCGAGCCGGCCCGCCGCCCGCAGCTCGCCGAGCGCCCGCGCCATCCGCGCGTCCCAGCCGGCGTCGGCGCCCACCTTGAACCAGAGGTTCGGCGCGCCCTCGAGGAACCCCGCCAGGCGCGCCTCCATCTCCGCCACCGGGAAGGCCTCGTCGGCGCCGAAGACCTCGCGCGCGCCCTCCACGCCGGCGCGCCTGCCGTTCCAGATCTCCTTCTCCCGGTCCCGCGGCCGCACGAACAGGACCAGCTTCCGCTCGCCCCCGCGGGCCACGAGGAGCGCGCACCCGTCCGGCTCCTCGAACCCGGTGGCGTAGGCGTGGTCGGAGTCCTGCCGGAAGGCGTGCTCGGTGTCGGCGTTGCGCAGCTTCTCCACGGCGGCCGGGAGCAGCATGACGCCGCCGCCCCGGCTCTCCATCTCCTCGAAGATGCGGGCGCGCCGCGCCGCATGGGTCTCGCGCTGGAACGGCATGGAGCGCCTTTCTACCGGGGTCCGGCGGCCGGGTCCATCCCGGCCCCGCTCCAGTCCTGGAAGGCGGCCCGCTGGGCGGCGGTCGGCTCCGGCAAGGGCTCGAGCCAGAGCGCGTCCTCGGGCGGCTCGCCGAGCGGCACCGGAACCTCGACCAGCTCGTCGCGCCGGAAGACGGTGAGCCGGAGCGTGCCGCCCGGCCCCCGTTCCCGCAGGCGATCCCAGAGCGCGGCCCGATCGATCCGGAACCCCGACTCCGCCACGATCTCGTCCTCGGGGTAGAGGCCGGCCCGGTGCGCCGGGCTCCCCTCGCGCACCTCCTTCACCACGAGCTTCGGCCCGGCGGGGACGGCGGCGCCGAGCCAGCCCGCCTTCCCGTTCCCGGCATCCGGCGCGGCCGGCGTCCCGCCCTCGTCGTCGAGGCCGGCGGAGACGCGCCGGCGCAGGCGCAGGCCGACGAGGTCGAGGTCGAGATCGAGCGGGTCCGTCCCGCGCACGTGGCGGTCGAAGAAGGCCCGCGCCGCCTCGGCCCCCAGCACCCCGGCGGCGGCCGCCTCGATCCCGTCCTCGGGGATCCCGCGCCCCGCCTCCGGCCCCCCCTCCCCGTAGCGCGCCCAGAGCGCGCGGACGAGCGCGTCGAGCGAGCCTCCGGCCCGGCGGAGCCGGAGGTCGAGCGCCAGCGCCACCAGCTCGCCCTTCAGGTAGTAGGAGACGGCGCTGTTCACGCTGTTCTCGTCCGGGCGGTAGTGCTTCACCCAGGCGAGGAAGCTCGCCTCCTCCAGGCTCATCTTCCCCGCCCCCGGCGTGCGCTCGAGCGAGGTGAGCGCCCGGCCCAGGTTCCGCAGCCACCGACCGGGCGGGACGAGGCCGGCCCGGGAGAGGGCCAGCCGCTCGTAGTAGGACGTCGCCCCCTCGAACCACCAGAGCAGGCGCGTGTACTGCTCCCGCCCGTAGTCGAAGGGGACGAGGGCGGCCGGCCGCATCCGCTTCACGTTCCAGGCGTGGAAGTGCTCGTGGGCGACGAGCCCGAGCGTCTCCTCGTAGGTCTCGGGAGGGAAGAAGCCGGTCCGCTGCACGTGGACGGTGGCCGAGCTGGCGTGCTCGAGCCCCCCGCGCCGCCGGTCCGACAGGTGGAGCAGGAAGAGATAGCGCTCGTAGGGCAGGCCGCCCATCAGCCGGCCGAACGTCTCCACGATCCGGCGCGCGTCCCCGGCCAGCCGCTCCTCGTCCAGGTTGCCGCGTCCCCAGAGGGCGATCTCGTGCGGCCTTCCCAGCGCGGCGAAGCGGATCAGCCGGTGGGTGCCGATCTCCATGGGCGAGTCGGCCAGCTCGTCGTAGTCCCTCGCCGTGAACTCGGACGGGCCGCCGGGGAGCGCGGTCGAGACCTGCCAGCCCTCCGGCGCCGCCACCTCGACCGCGTGCCGCTCCCGCTCGCGCCCCGGCACGAGGAGGAAGACGGCCGCGCCGTTCAGGAAGCCGTGCGTCCCGTCCAGGTGGCAGGTCCGGACGGTGAGGTCGTTCGCGTAGACGCGATAGCGGATCACCAGCTCCGCGGCGCCGCCGGACGCCACCCGGACCCGGTGCTTGTCGACCCGCTCCAGAGGTAGGGGGCGGCCCCGACCGTCCTCGGCGGCGAGCCCCTCCAGATGGCGCGCGAACTCGCGGACGAGGTAGCTGCCGGGCGTCCAGACGGGCAGGACCAGCTCGGTCGAGGGGCCGGGGCGGTCCACCCGCATCTCGACGTGGAAGAGATGGGAATGGGGCTCGGGGAGCGAGAGGCGGTAGCGCATCCGCGACAATCTAGCACCTGGTTCCACCGCACCCGCGCGCCCGGATTCCTGCTACCTTCCGTCGAGAGGCACACCCGGTGGACACCCAGGCCCAACCGGGCGGGTCGAAGGTCGCGGAACGGCCCACCGCCCTGCTCCAGATCCACCTGCTCGGCCGCTTCGAGGTGGTCCGGGGCGGTGCACCCATTCCGCCGCAGGCGTGGCGCCGGCGCCGGCCCGCCGACCTGCTGCGGCTGGTGGCGCTCTCGCCCGGCCACGTGGTGGCGCGCGAGGAGGCCATCGACGCCCTCTGGCCGGACAAGGACCCGGCCAGCGGGGCCAACAACCTGCACCGCGCCCTCTACGACCTCCGGCAGATCCTGGGCGGCCGGTGGGTGGACATCGAGCGCGGGCGGATCTCGCTCCGCCGGGAGGCCTGGGTGGACGTGGACGCCTTCGAGCGCGCCATCGAGGCCGGGGGGAGGGAGAACTGGGCGCTGGCGGTCTCGCTCTACCGGGGCGACCTCGCGCCGGAGGACCGGGAGTCTCCCTGGCTCGCTCCCCGCCGGGCGGCCCTGCGCGGGCGCTTCGCCGAGGCCGCCTTCCCGCGCGCGATCGAGCTCACCCGCGCCGGGGACGCGGGCGAGGCCGTCCCGCTCCTGCGCCGCCTGCTCGGGGTCTTCCCCGCCAGCGAGGAGGCGCACCGCCTGCTCATGCGCCTGCTCGCCGAGGTGGGGCGCCGCGCCGACGCGCTCCGGCAGTACGACGCCTGCGAGGCCGCCCTGCAGGCGGCCGCGCTCGGGCCGCCGGGGCCGGAGACGCGCGCGCTCCGGGACGCCATCCAGCACGGCCAGGTCGGGGCCTCCCCCGCCCGCGCGGCCCTGAACGGCGCGCGGCGGGCCTCGCGCCGGCTCCTCGGCACGCTCGGCCCGCCCCCCCTCCGCGGCCGCGGCCCGGCCGTGCTCCTGCTGGAGTCGCTCCTCGAGCAGGGGTCGGGCACGCTGGTGCTCCTCGGGGAGGCGGGTGTCGGCAAGACGCGGCTGGCGGTCGAGGCGGCGCTCCTGGCGCAGGCGCGCGGGGCGGCGGTGCTGTGCGGCGTGGGCGGCGCCTCGCCGGTCACGGTTCCCTACGGCCTGTGGGCCGACGCCTTCCGCGAGGAGGCGCGGGCCGGCGTCCACGCCGACCCGCTCGCCGAGGCCCCGGAGCCGGCCGGGGCCTCCCAGGAGGAGCGCCGGCGCGCGATCTTCGAGTCGGTCCGCGGCGCCCTGGCCGAGATCGGGGCGGGAGGGCCCGTCGTCCTCCTGCTCGACGACATCCACCTCGCCGACGAGTCGAGCCTGAACCTGGTCCACTACCTGGCCCGCGAGGCGCGGGCGCTCCGCCTGGTCCTGGTCTGCACCTGCCGCGAGGAGGCCATCCAGGCGGGGACGCCCATCCAGATGGCGCTCGCCCACCTCGACTGCGAGCGGCTCGGCCGCGGGGTGCGCGTTCCCCGGCTCGGGCTCGCCGCCACCCGCGAGCAGGTCGTCGACCTCGTCGGGGACGCGCCCGAGCAGGTGGTGGCGCACGTCTACCGCGCCACCGACGGGAACCCCGCCCTCACCGAGGAGGTGGCGCGCGCCTGGCGCGAGTCCGGGCGGAGCGCGGTGCCCTCCGATCCGGAGGCGGCCGTCCGCGCGCGCCTCTCCCGGCTGGGCGCCCCCGCCGAGGCGCTGCTGGCCGCGGCGGCCGCCGCCGGCCCGCGCTTCGACCTCGATCTGGTCCGGCCGGTGAGCGGGCTCTCCGGGCACGACGCGCTCTCCGCCCTGGGGGCCTGCCTCGACGCGCAGCTCCTCGACGAGGACGGCGGCGGCCACCACTTCCACCATGCCCTGGCCCGCGAGGCCGTCTACCGCGGGCTCGGGCCGGAGCGCCGGCGCGCCCTGCACGCCGCGCTGGCCGACGTGCTCGAGGCGCGGGCCTCCCAGCCCAGCGCCCCGCCGGCCTCGGCGGCCATCGCCTGGCACCGGCGGGAGGCGGACCAGCCCGAGCTGGCCGTGCGCCACCTGGTGGCGGCCGGCC
>DATIUR010000112.1:0-16642 GCA_035466675.1 Anaeromyxobacteraceae bacterium
TCCGTCCTGCCGCCGCGCCACGCGGTCTTCTTGACAGAGTATATTCTCATATGAGAATACAGGGATGCTCACCCTCCTGCCACGAGGCCTCTTCATGATGGGTCGCCGCAGCCCGCCGCCCGTCCGCGAACCGAGAGCGCCGAGGCGCCCGGCCCGGGGGACGCGGCCCGAACGAACCCGCCTGGGCGAGAAGGACCTCGTCCTGCTCGGCCTCGTCGCGGAGGAGCCGACCCACGCGTACCGGGTGGAGGAGAAGATCCGCGAGCGCCGGATGTCGGAGTGGACCGAGATCGGCTTCTCGTCCATCTACCGCCTCCTTGCGAGCCTGGAGCGGCGCGGCCTGGTCCGCTCGCACCTCGAGCACGCGGGGCAGGGCGCGACGCGCAAGGTCCACGAGGTGACCCCGCGCGGGCGGCGGGTCCTCGCCACGGGCGTGCTCGCCCAGCTCGGCTCGCTCGAGCCGATCCGGATGCCGTTCCAGGTGGGGCTGGCCTTCGTCACGCACGCTCCGCAAGCGGAGGTGCTCGCCCGGCTCGCCGAGCGCGCCGGACACGTCGAGCGCGTGCGGGCCCACCTCGAGGGGCTCCGGCGCCAGATCCAGGCCGGGCCCCCCGCCCGGTCCGGGGACGGGCGGAGCGCGCTCGCGGTCCGCCGCTGGCTCACGGCGCGGCTGCTGCTCGACCACCTGGCCGGGCACCTCGGGACGGAGGCCACCCTGCTCGCCCGCGCGCGCCGGCTCGTCGCGGCGGCCGGGCCGGACGCGTTCGCGAGGCGACCGTGAAGGCGGCGTTCCTGAGCCTCCCCGCGCACGGGCACGTCAACCCCAGCCTGCCGCTGGTGGCCGAGCTGGTGCGCGCGGGCCACCCGGTGACGTACTTCGGCACCGAGGAGTTCCGGGAGAAGATCGAAGGCGCCGGGGCGAGGTTCCATCGCTATCCCCAGTTCGGCTACGACTTCTCGCGCCCCGACCGGAATCTCGTGAAGCTCGGCGCGGCCCTGGCCGAGACCGGGCTGGCGCTGCTCCCACCGGTCCTCGAGGCCCTGGGGGAGGCGGACGTCGACTGCGTCCTCCACGACTCGATGGCCCCGTGGGGGAGCTGGGCCGCCAGGATCCTCGGTCTCCCCGCGGTCAGCTCCACCCCCACGTTCGTCGTCGACCGGGCCATGAACCGCTCGCTCCGCGGCCTCCTCCACCTCGCCGGCACGGTGGTGGCGGGAGCCGGCGGGCTTCGCAGGCTCGGGGCGGCGGCCCGACTCCTGCGGACCCGGCACGGGATCGAGGGCGTCTCGTTCCCGGAGATCCTGGGCAGCCGGGGTGACCTCACCCTGGTCTACACGTCGCGGCGATTCCAGCCCGGGGCGGAGCGCTTCGACGAGAGCGTGCGCTTCGTCGGGCCGAGCCTGCCCGCGCCTTCCGGAGCGAGCGATCCGCTGCTCGCGGAGATCGACCGTGCCTGCGCCGGCGGCGCTCCGCTCGTGTACGTCTCCCTCGGCACCGTGTTCAACGACCGCCCCGACTTCCTGCGGGCCTGCACGCGGGCCTTCGCCGGGACGGAGGCGCAGGTCCTCGTCGCGGCGGGCCAGAAGGTCCGCATCGAGGACGTCGGTCCGCTCCCGCCCAACGTTCGCGTTCGGCCCTTCGTCCCGCAGATCGACGTGCTGCGGCGGGCCCGCCTGTTCGTCAGCCACGGCGGGATGAACGGCGTCAGCGAGGCGCTCTGCCTGGGCGTACCGCTGCTGCTCTACCCGCAGATGAGCGAGCAGGCCATGGTCGCGCGACGGGTCGAGGCGCTCGGCGCGGGGCGAGTCGTCGGGCGCTCCGCGCTCCGGCCCCGCGCGCTCCGGGCCGCGGCCATGGCTCTCCTCGGCGATCCCCGGTTCGCCCACAGGGCGCGCTGGATCGGCGAGTCGCTCGCCGAGGCGGGCGGCAGCGCGGCGGCGGCGCGCCTCGTCCTGGCCCTGGTCCGGGGGCCGACCCGCCCCGGAGCGCTCGCGCCGCCGGCGCGGCTCGGCCGAGTCCGCGGGCGTCCCGGTCAGGGCGCCTGCACGCCCGGCACCACCGGAAGGACGAGCCGGGAGGCGTGAACGGGGTCGTGCAGGATCGTCTGCATCGCCGGCGCCATCGCGGCGGTGGTCTCGTTGGAGTGGCCGGTGTTCAGGTTCCGCGCGTAGTGCGGGAAGTTGGACGACGAGATCTCGAGCCGGATGCGGTGTCCCTTGCGGAAGATCGTGCCGGCGTTGCCGAGGTCGATCCGGTACTCGTAGGGCTTCCCCGGCTCGATCAGCGACGGCGGCAGCTTCGACCCCCAGCGGAACCGGGCGCGCACGATCCGGTCGAGCACGTTGTGCGCCATCCCGTCCAGGTGGACGTCGACCAGCTTCGCGGTGAAGTCCGTGTCCGGCGCCGACGACTTCGCCCACAGCGTCACGCTCACCGGCCCGATCACGGCCAGGTCGGCCTCGAGGGGCGCGCTCGTGTAGACGAGCACGTCGTCGCGAAGCTCCACGGTGGCCTGGTCCTGGGCGCCGTTGGGAATGAGCCCGCCGCAGCACATGTTCCCGCCCACCGTCGGCACCGGGTCGGCCGGATCGTACGTGAACCGGTCCGGGTTCCCGTTCGCGCGCTTCCCCGGCGTCGTGACCAGCTCGCCGTCGCCGTGGCGCGTGTTCGCCCGCCCTCCGCTGGCGAGGTGGTAGCTCACGTATTCGGTCCCCGGCAGCGGGAACGCGTCCGCGGTGAGGAGGAAGCTCGAGCCGGCCGTTCCGGTGTCGGGGGGCACGAGCACGTCCAGGTGGACGCCGGGCTCCTCCTCCCAGCCGTTGTCGATGCCCTTCAGGTACCGGTCGAAGAAGCGGAGGGTGAGCCCGGGGTCGGTCCGGGCCGGGCCCCAGTGGATCTGCTGCGTCGCCTGCGAGGCGTGGCCGCAGCAGTTCATGACGAGCTTCGTGCCCTCGCGCGCCTGCGGGGTGCCGCCCTCGGCGCGCATGCCCTGGAAGTTCCGGACGGTGCCCACCTGGAAGATGTCGTACCAGCCGCCCGAGTTGAGGGCGGGCACCTGCACGTCGCCGTAGCCCGCCTCGAGGTCGAGGCGGGCCCAGAACGCGTCGTAGCTGGGGTGGTCGAGCCAGTCGTAGTAGTAGGGGGCCGTGCCGCGGAACGCCTCGAACGAGGTGAGCGGGAGCTGCCAGTTCCACTCGGTCTGGATCCTGGCCCGCCCGTCTGCCAGCCAGGCGGCGACGCCGGCCCGGACCTGGTCGGGCGGGAGCCCCTGCGCCTCGAGGTCGCGGATCACCTGCTCGCCGGCGAAGGTGACGAGCATCCAGCTCTGCGCGAACCAGAGGTCGAACACGCCGTTCACGTACGTCCAGTGGTCGTGGTAGTCGGACGCGGTGATCGCGGGCGCGATGGCGGCCAGGTGCGGGGGCGCCTGCTTCGCGGGCTGCCACTGGGTGAGGCCGACGTACGATCCGCCCAGCGTCCCCACCTTCCCGCTCGACCAGGGCTGGGTGCCGGCCCACTCGACCGCGTCGTACCCGTCGTCCACCTCCTGCTGCATCGCGTCCATCACGCCCTCGGACCGGTAGCGGCCGCGGACGTCCTGGTTGAGCGCCGCGTAGCCGCTGGCCGCCCAGGTCCTCATGGCGGCGTTGTTGCAGCTGCTGGCCCCGGCGGGCGCCGCGGGGGAGCGGTTGTAGGGGGTCCGCTGCAGCACCACCGGAAACGGGCCTTGCCGGCCGTCCGGAAGGTACACCTCGGTGGCGAGCCGTACGCCGTCGCGCATCGGAGCCCACTCGAGGTGGCAGGTCTGCGCGAAGGCGGAGGTGAGGGGGGCGATCGCGGCCAGCGCGACCGTGGCGAGCGCGCCGGCTGTCGCTGCGGCGCTCCGGCAAGGGTCTCGGCGGGACATGTGCTCCTCCTGTCGGATGCGGCGGGGAGGAGAGAGCATCGTCGGGGCGCACGGGCCGGCACCTTCCGATTCTTGCGTGGACTGTCGGGATCTTGGGAGCCGGATGGGGATGACCGGACGCGGGGCCGCTCCGCGCCGGCCTCAGGGCAGGAGCCGCGCCAGCATCCCCAGCGTGCTGGTGTACCCGGCGGCGGAGCCCTTCACCCGCCCCTCCGCGTCGAGGAAGTAGTAGGTCGGGAAGGCGCCGACCCGGAGCGCCTGCACCGCGCCGTCGTCGGCGAGCAGGACGGGGTGCTCGAGCCCCTGCTCGCGAACGTATCTTCGCACCTCCTCCTCGTCCTCGTAGGCGGCCGCGATCGACACCACGCGGACCCGGAGGCCGGCGATCCGCTCGACCCGGCCGAGGTTGTCGGAGGCCGCCCTGCACACCGAGCACCACGGAGCCCACACCGCCACCAGCGTCGGCTTGCCCCGCAGCGACGCGAGCGCGACGGGCTCGCCCGATAGCGAGGGGAGGACCAGCGCCGGGGCCTCGCCGCGATCGAGGTGCCCGCGCGTCTGCCAGGCCCCCAGGACGAGGAACACCGCGACGAGGAGCGCTGCGTCGAGGCTCCAGCGGAACCAGCGCTTCGCGCGGAGGCCGCGGAGTCGGTCGAGCGGACCGGCGGGAAGGTGGCTCGGGGACGTCATGTGCCCGTTGGAGCCCCTTCGCGGCACGGGGATCCGGGCCCACCGCTCTTCGGGAGGGGCGCGGCGCCAGAAGGGGCCTCGCCTGCGTCAAAACGGCCGCACCCTGTGGCCGGAACCTGATCGGGTGGGTCCGAGAGCAAGAAGGCCCTCGGCGTTCTATATGACCTCCCCGATGACGGCACGGCCAGATCCAGTCCCCGGCGACGGCGCGAAGGACCCGATGCCGCCGGGGGTTCGGACCCGGCTCGTCTCCCGGAATCCGTCGAAGGCCGCCCCTTCCGCCCCCACCCGGCCGCTGGTGCGGCGGCTCGTCCTCGTGGCGCTCGCCTCGGCCCTGATCTCCCTGGCCGTGTCTCCTTTCGCGGCGCGCTTCGTCGGCGTGCCGCTCGACGGCCGGCAGATCTTCCTGGCGATCGCGATCCCGCTCATCGTCGCACCGCTCGTGGCCTTCCGCACGCACAGGCTCTCCGTGCAGCTCGAGGCGGAGCGGGCGCGGGTGCGCGAGCTCTCGGGGCTCCTCCCCATCTGCGCCTGGTGCCGGAAGATCCGGAACGACGCCGGCTACTGGCAGAGCATCGAGCGGTTCGTGGCCGAGCACTCGCGCGCGGAGTTCACCCACTCCATGTGCCCGGACTGCCTGAAGGGTCAGTTTCCCGAGGGCGGGCCCGAGCGTCCCTGATCCCCGCGCCCGGCGCCGGTCCGTCGTTAGGATGGGCCCGTGACCGCCCCGCCCATCGTCGCCCTCGACCGCGTGGACGTGACCCTGGCCGGCGCCCGGGTCCTCTCGGGCGTCACGCTCGAGGTCCGCGAGGGGGAAGGCTGGGCGATCCTCGGGCCGAACGGCTCGGGCAAGTCCACCCTGCTCCGCCTCCTGCGCGGCGAGATCTGGCCGGACCCCCGGAGCGCCGGCCTCCGCCGGTTCGGCGGACCGGAGGGGCCGCAGGAGAGCCCCATCGGCGTCCGCGAGCGGATCGCCCTCGTCGCCCCGGAGGCGCAGGACCGGTACGTCCGGCGCGACTGGGACCAGCGCGTCGAGGTCGCGATCCGCTCGGGCCTGCACGACGAGCTGTGGCCGCGGTGGCCCGCCACGCCCGCCGAGGCGGCGCGGGTGCGCGAGGTGGCGGCGCTGCTCGGGATCGAGGGCCTCCTCGACCGGTCGATCCTCGACCTCTCCCGCGGCGAGGCGAGGCGCGTGCTCCTGGCGCGGGCGCTCGCGCCGGCCCCGCGCCTGCTCCTGCTCGACGAGGCCTGCGACGGGCTCGACGCCGCCGCGCGCGAGGGCTTCCTCGGGCTCGTCTCGCGGGTGGTGGCCTCGGGGACCGCGGTGGTGATGGCGACCCACCGGCCGGAGGAGGTGGTCCCGGGGATCGGGCGGGCGGCGGTGCTGGAGGGGGGGCGGATCGTGCGAAAGGGTCCCTGGCCCGACGCCGCCCCCGCCCGCGCGCCCGCCCCCGCCGCCCTGGCCCTCGCTCCCGCCCTGGCCCTCGCTCCCGCCCCGGACCGCGGCCAGGACCCGGGCCGCCTCCTCTTCTCCCTCCGCGACGTCACCGTCCTCGTCGAGGGCCGGCCGGTCCTCGACCGCGTCACCTGGTCCCTGCGCGCCGGGGAGAGCTGGGCGCTGGTCGGCCCGAACGGCGCCGGCAAGTCCACCTTCCTGCGCCTCCTCGCCGGCGAGGAGCAGCCGGCCCGGGGCGCCATCCTCCGCCTCGACCTCGGCCGGAACGCCTCCGCCGCGGACCTCCACCGCCGCGTGGCCCTGGTCGGCCCCGAGCTGCAGGCCCGCCACCGCACCGACGCGACCGGCGAGGAGGTGGTGCTCTCCGGCTTCGCGGGGACCGTCGGCCTGGCCGAGCCACCCGGCGAGGCCGAGCGCGCCCGCGCCGCCCGCTGGATGGCGAGGCTCGGCCTCGAGCCCCTGGCGCGCCGGCGGATCCACGGCCTCTCCTACGGCGAGCTGCGCCGCCTCCTCCTCGGCCGCGCGCTCGCGCCCGACCCGGAAGTCCTCCTCCTCGACGAGCCGCTCGCCGGCCTCGACCCGGCCGCACGGGCCTGGATGGTCGCCGCGCTCGACGCGGCGCGCGCGGCCGGGACCACCCTCGTCGTCGTCACGCACCACGGCGACGAGATCCCGCCGGGCGTGACCCGCCTGGCCCGGCTCGAGGGGGGCCGGATGGTCTGGCAGGGCGCCCGCGCGATGTAGGCGCGCCTCCCCCACGGGGAGGGCCGCCTTCTTTCCCGGCACCGGGTTCCGGGGCAGGATGGGTCGATGCCCGCCTCGCGCCGCCGGCCCGGCCCACCCGCCCGCCCCCCGGACCCGCCGCGCGCCGCCGCCCCCCGCATCGTCGTCCCCTCGGAGCGCCGCGTGCTGGCGCGGCCGGCCGAGATCGCGCCCGCCCCCGGCGTGCGGGCCGTCTCCTCGTCGGGGTTCTACGACACCTCGAGGGGCGTCGCGCCGAAGCCGGCCGCGCCGCCGCCCCCGCCGGTCATGTCGCGCCGCCAGTTCGAGCAGGAGCTGCAGCGGCTGATGCGGGAGTTCGCCCAGGGCGAGGAGAACCCCGGCTCGGTCTCCTGCACCGACTGCCGGCAGTGCGTCTCCTGCATGTTCTGCCGCGACTGCGAGGAGTGCTACCGCTGCACCCACTCGGTCGGGTGCCGCTCCTCGTCGCACCTCACCCACTGCACCGGGTGCACCGGCTGCCACGACTGCGCCTACTGCGAGCAGAGCGAGAACTGCACGCGCTCGAGCTACCTCGTCCTCTCCCGTTCCTGCTCCGAGTGCACCTACTGCTTCGGCTGCGTGGGGCTGGCCAAGAAGGACTTCCACGTCCTCAACGTGAAGTACGGCCGGACCGAGTACTTCCGGATCGTGGCCGGCCTCCGCAAGGAGCTGGGGCTGCCGGAGTGAGAGCCGCTCCCGTCCTGCTCGCCGCCGCCCTGGCCGCTCCCCCCGCGGGCGCGGCCACGCTCTCCGTCTCGCCCCCCTCGGCGCGGCCCGGCGACGCGGTGTGGGTCTCGGTGGAGGGGGCGGAGGCACCGCCCTCCGGCACGCTGGCCGGCCGCCCGCTCGCCTTCTGGGCGTCCGGCGGCCGGTGGCACGCGCTCGCCCCCCTGCCCATCGAGACTCCGGTGGGGACGGCGGCGGTCGAGGTCCTGGCCGGGCAGCCGCTCGCCGCGGCGATCGAGGTCGTCGATGCGGGCTTCCGCGAGAAGGCGCTCAGCGTCCCCCCCCGCTTCGTCGACCCCTCCGCCAGGGCGAAGCGCCGCATCGCCGCCGACCGGAGGGCCTTCCGCCGGGCCTACGACCGGCCCTTCGAGCCGCCCCTCTTCGACGGCCCGTTCGACTGGCCCCGCCGCGCCGAGTCCACCGGCCGGTTCGGCGACCGGCGCACCTTCAACGGGAAGCAGGCCAGCGTCCACTACGGGCTCGATCTGGACGGCCCGGTCGGCGCCCCGGTCCTGGCGTCGAACGGCGGGCGGGTGGTGCTCGCCCGCGACTGCTACATGTCCGGGCGCACGGTGATCCTCTGGCACGGGGCGGGGGTCTACTCGCTCTACTTCCACCTGTCGGAGATCGCGGTGGCATCCGGCCAGGACGTGGCGCGCGGGGATCTGGTCGGGCGGGTGGGGGCCACCGGCCGCGTCACCGGCCCGCACCTCCACTGGAGCGTCAAGGTGGACGGGCTCTACGTGGACCCCGAGTCGATCCTCCGCGTCGATCCCACCGCCGCGCCGTCGCTCGCGGCCCCGGCGCCGGAAGCCGACCCGGCCACGGCGGCGAGCGCGGGCGCCGACCCCACCCGGCGCTGACGCCCTCCGCGGAGCGGGCCGCGGCTCACCTCCGGGCGGCGTGCTCGGCCACGACCGCCAGCATCAGCTCGCGGAGACCCGGCGCGCAGGCGATCACGTCGCCGGTCTCGAGCACGCGGTCGCCTCCCGCGAAGTCGACCACCTCGCCGCCGGCCTCCCGCACGAGCAGGATCCCCGGCGCCACGTCCCAGGGCTTGAGCTTCATCTCCCAGAACCCGTCGAACCGGCCGCAGGCCACGTAGGCCAGGTCGAGCGCGGCCGCGCCGAACCGGCGGATGGCCCGGGCGTGCCGCATGAAGGCGCCGAAGAGCCGCAGGGGCAGGTCGTGGTGCTCGTGGATGTCGTAGGGGAACCCGGTCACGAGCAGCGCGCCCTTCAGCGCGGTGCATCCCGAGTGGCGGAGCGGCTCGGCGCCCAGGAAGGCTCCCTCCCCCCTCCCCGCCAGGAACGGCTCCCCGCGGAGCGGGTCCAGGGTGGCGCCGGCCGCCAGGCCGTGCGCGTCGGCCACGGCCACGTTCACGGCGAAATGGGGGACGCCGTGGGCGTAGTTGGTCGTCCCGTCGAGCGGATCCACGAAGAACCGCAGGCCGCCGGCGCTGGCGCCGGAGGCCCCCGACTCCTCGGCCAGGATCGCCGCGCCGGGGAACCTCTCGCGCAGGAAGCCCAGCACCGCCTCCTCGGCGGCGCGGTCCGCGTCGGTGACGAGGTCGATGCCCCCCTTGAACTCGATGGTGCGCCGCGTCCCCCACTTCCCCCGCAGGACGTCCCCGCCGCGCCGCGCCGCCTCCGCGCAGGCCTCCCTGAGCTCGCCGACCTCGGACACGTCAAGCCACCTCGCCGCGCACCCTGCGCGAGGGGAACATAGCCTCCCGCCCCGCCGCGCACACGCCCCGTCTCGGAGCGGCCGGGGTCGCCCGGCCTGCGGTAGACTGGGCGCATGATCAAGGCCCTCGCCGTGGTCCGGACGATCTTCCTCGTCTTCATCATCGGCTACACCGTCCGGGCGATGCCGTTCTTCTGGTCGAACGTGGCGAAGACCTTCGACGAGCAGTACGCCCGCTGCGCCGAGGGCCTGGGGCTCACCCTCCGCGCCGCCTGGGTGGCCATCGCCTGGATCGCCGTGGAGACGGCGCTCGGCTGGTACCTCGCCACGCGCAGGCCGCGCGCGCCGAAGGAGGCCCCCCCGCCGGGCATCCCGCCGGGCGAGCCGCCCTTCGCGCCGCCGCCCCGCGGCTGAGGGAGCCGGGCCGTGCGGCCCCGGACGCTCCTCTACCGGCTGCGCTGCTGGCTGCACCGGCGCGACGTGGCCGTCTGGTACGACCCGGCCTACCGGCTGCCGGTGTCGAGCCTGTCGAGCCGGGCCGGGCTGGAGCCGCGCCGCGCCGACTTCGCGGCCTGGTGGCTGCGGGAGTGCCGCGCGGTGGTCCCGGCGGGCTTCCGGACCCCCCGCCGGGTCCCCTACCACGAGCTCGCCCGCGTCCACACGCCGGAGCTGCTCGAGTCGCTCGGCCACCCCGAGACCCTGGCGGGCGTCTTCGGCGTCGACCCGAGCGACGTCCCGGTGGACGAGATGATGAACGCCATCCGCCTCGCCTGCGGCGGCACGGTCGCGGCGGCGCGGGAGACGCTCTCCTCCCGCGCGCCCGCCCTCAACCTGCTGGGCGGCTTCCACCACGCCGCCCCGGGGGCGGCGGGAGGCTTCTGCCCCGTCAACGACGTGGCGGTGGCGGTGGCGGCGGTCCGGGCGGAGGGCTTCGGCGGGCGCGTGGTCGTGCTCGACCTCGACGCCCACCCGCCCGACGGGATCGCCCTCGCCCTCGAGACGGACCCCGACGCGTGGGTGGGGTCGCTCTCCGGGTCGGACTGGGGTCGCCTCCCCGGCGTGGACGAGACGGTGCTCCCGGAGGGCACGGGCGACGAGGTCTACCTCGAGGCGCTCGGCGCCCTGCTCGGCCGGATGCCGCGGCCGGGCCTCGCCTTCGTCATCGCCGGGGGCGACGTGCTGGCCGGGGACCGGCTCGGGCGCCTCGGGCTCGGCCTCGACGGCGCGCGCGAGCGGGACCTCCTCGTCGCCTCGGAGCTGGAGGGCGTCCCGTGCGTCTGGCTGCCGGGCGGCGGCTACTCGGCCGGGGCCTGGCGCGTCCTGGCGGGCACCGGGATGGCCCTGGCGGTGGGCTCGCTCGAGCCCATCCCGGAGGGCTACGACCCGCTCGCCCGGCGCTACGCCGGCATCTCGGCGGGCCTCACGCCGGCGGACCTGGGCGACGCGGGCGAGCTGACCGCGGAGGACCTGGAGGAGGCGCTCGGCATCCGCCCGCGCGGCCGGCGGCTCCTGCTCGGCTTCTACACCAGCTCGGGCATGGAGCACGCCCTCTACCGGTACGGCGTCTTCGACGACCTGCAGCGCCTCGGGTACCGGAACTTCCGGATCGCCTTCGACCGCTCCGGCCCGGGGGAGCGCATCCGCGTCTTCGGGGAGTCGGAGGGCG
Source organism: Anaeromyxobacteraceae bacterium (assembly GCA_035466675.1). Lineage (GTDB taxonomy): Bacteria > Myxococcota > Myxococcia > Myxococcales > Anaeromyxobacteraceae > Anaeromyxobacter. Next base: position 10,895 of record DATIUR010000112.1, read on the forward strand.
AGGAGCACCTGCTCGTCGAGGCCATCCTCGAGAAGCGGCGGGTGCGGGGCGTGGAGGTGCTCTACGTGCACTGGCTCTCCCTGCGCCACCCCCGCGCCCAGTTCTCCGAGCGCCGGCCGCCCCTGCCCGGGCAGGACGTGCCCGGCCTCGGCCTCGCCCGCGAGACGGGCACGATGCTGGCGCGCATGGCGGTCCGCCTCGGGCTGGGGGGCGTGGTGATCCGGCCCTCGCACTACCACGTCGCCTACACGGCCCGTCACCACTTCTCGTTCGTCGATCCCGAGCGGCAGGGGCGCTTCGAGGCGCTGGTGCGCGACCTGGCCGGCGTGCCCCTCGTCGAGGCCACCGACGCCGTGACCGAGGGAAGGGTCCTGCTCGACGGGAAGCCTTACGTCTGGGAGGCGGACGAGATGGCCTACTGGCTCCGCGAGGCGCCGGAGGAGCCGGGCGAGGTGGCCCGCGAGCGGGACCGCGTGCGCTTCACGCTCGCCCCGAAGGCCGGCGCCGCGGCGACGGGCGCCGCGCGGGGGTAGGCCTCCTGCCGGCGTCCCGTCTCCGACGCGGCGCGGCCCCGGGTGTCGCCGCGCCGGCGACCGCACCCGCCTGTCGGACAGGGGCCCGCGGGGGGCGTTGTCCGAAGCGTCGGCGGGAGCGGACGGGAGCGGCGGCCGTACCCTGTCCTGCGAGCTGCGGAGCGCCGAGGGGAACGCCGCCCCCGCGGGGCCCGTGGCCGGCGCTTCGCCTACGCGACCGCGAGTGGCGACGGATCGCGAGAACCGTCGTCCTGGCGCCGGTCATCGCCCGAGCAGGCTCCGGACCGCGCGCTCCAGCGCCTCGCGCTGCGGCGCGCCGCCGCCCACCTGGACGTGCCGCACCGCGCCCTCCCCGTCGAGGACCAGGGTGGTGGGCAGTCGGTCGATCGCCAGCGGACCGGAGAGCGACGCGCCGCCCTTGTCCCACAGGACGGAGAAGCGCACCGGCACGTCGCGGAGGAACGCGTCGATCTGGGCCCGATCCTCGTCGAGGCTCACCCCGTGCACGGAGAGCCCGCTCGCTCCGTACGCCTGGAGCAGCCGGTCGAGGAAGGGGAACTGGTCCCGGCACGGCTCGCACCAGCTGGCCCAGAACTCCACCACCCGGACGCGCGCCCCGTCCGCCTCGATCCGCACGGTGTGGCCGGCGAGGTCGGGGGCGGCGATCCGCACCGTCCGGCCGAGGAGCGGCGAGGCCCGCGGCGGGCGCGAGGCGGCGCAGCCGGCCGCGGCGACGAGCGCCGCGGCCAGGGCGGCGGCTCTCCAGGCCCGGACCATCGGCGCATTCTAGGACCCCGTGCGCGGAGGCGCGCGGGGTGCGCGAAGGAACGCTTGCACGGGGGGTTTCCCTTTTTGTCCTGATCTGGCTCAAGATTGGGGCGCCGGGGCTGTGCCATCGTCGCGGGCGCGGCGGCACCACATCCAGGAGGCGAGTACCGATGCAAAAGACCCTGCTCCTCGCCGTGGCCCTCGCGCTCGCGGCCGCACCGGCGGCGCGCGCCGGGACCATCGAGGCGACCTCCACCACCTTCCTCCAGGCCGGCCAGCAGTCGCGCGGAGGGACGCCGGGGCAGGAGCCGGAGCTCGCCACGGTGGCGCCCCTGTTCGAGCTGCTCACCGTCTCGGCCCGGGACGTGCGACTCGGCTTCGTGAAGGACCTGGAGATCCAGATCTCCACCTGGGGCTCCTACGAGCTGGCCGACCCGCGCTGGGACGTCGGGACGAGCGGCGACGGAACGGGCGACGTCCTGACCGCCTTCGCCAGGGCGCGCTTCCTGAAGCGCCGGCTCACCGTCCGGCTCGGGCGGGAGATGGTCGCGACCGGCGCCGCGCGCTTCCTGCAGATCGACGGCGGCGACCTGTCCCTCAAGCTGCCGGCCGGCTTCGGGCTCTCCGGGTACGTGGGAAGCCCGGTGTCGCAGCGCTTCCAGTCGCGGAGCGGCCTGCAGTCGTGGAACCCCGCGGGCGGCGACCTCGCCTACGGCGGCCGCGTCTCCTGGGGCCGCTTCCTCGACGGCGTGGGCGGGCGCGGGGTCGACGTCGGCGCGTTCGTGGCCATCGTGACCGACGGCGGCGACACCGCCCGCCAGGACGTGGGGGCCGACCTGCGCATCCAGCCCTTCGGCAACCTCACCCTCTCCGGCAACGGCGTCTACTCCCTCGAGGCCGAGCGGCTGGCCGAGACCACCGCAGTCCTCCTCTGGACGCCCGTGCGCCACGTGCACCTCACCGCCGACGTCCGCTTCAGCGCGCCCGATCTGATGCTGCCCCGGACCTCGATCCTGTCGGTCTTCGCCGACTCGGAGCGCACCGAGGCCGGCGTCGGCGCCACCCTGCAGGTGACGCGCACCCTCGACGTGGGGCTCGACGCCCGCCTCCTCTCCGAGCCCGGCGAGCAGGCCGGCGAGACCAACACCGGCTACGAGGTGCGCGCCCGCGGCGGCTTCGCGCGCGGCCCGACCGCGCTCGGGGCCGAGGTCTCCACGCTCGACAGCCTGGACAACGGCTACGTCGCGGCCCGCGTCTACGGCCGGCACGAGATCGGGCGGCTGTTCGGCGCCGCCGACCTGATCGCCCATTTCCTGCGCGAGCAGGTGAACGGCGAGGACGTGGCGGTGACCGGCACGCTGACCGGCGGGTACCGCATCGGCGGCGGCTGGAGCGCCGCGGTGGCCGGGCGCGCCGGCATGAACCCGTTCTTCGAGCAGCAGTTCGACGCCATGGTGAAGCTCGTCTACAACCAGACCTACACGGTGCGGGAGGTGCGCTGATGAGCCCGCGGATCTCGCTCCCCCTGGCCCTCCTCGCCGCGGCGGCCGCGGTCGCCGCCGGCTGCGGCGGGAAGTGGAAGAAGGTGGAGAAGGAGTCGGCCCCCCGCGCCCCGGTGGCCTTCACGCACAAGGCCCACGTGGATCAGGGCCTCGAGTGCAAGCAGTGCCACGCCAAGATCGAGAGCTCCTCGAGCCTCGCCGACGCGAACCTGCCGCAGACCAGCGTGTGCAAGGACTGCCACGACGACAAGGTGGCCCCCAAGGAGCCCACCGGCGCGCCGCGGCTCGTCTTCCCGCACGAGATCCACGTGCCGCAGCTGGAGAAGTGCGACCACTGCCACAAGCAGCTGCCCGAGCCGGGCAAGCCCCGGGTGGCGCCCGCGATGGAGGTCTGCACCTCCTGCCACAACCACGCCGAGGACTTCGCCGAGGCCAACTGCACGAAGTGCCACGCGGACCTCAAGACCTTCGACCTCCTCCCCGTGACGGCCTTCTCGCACCAGGGCGACTGGCTGCGGGTCCACGGGTCCCTGTCGCGTGGAAGCGCCGCGACCTGCGCCACCTGCCACGACCAGACCTTCTGCGCCGAGTGCCACGCGGCCCAGACCACGCCGCTCCGGCCGTCCATCCGGTTCCCCGAGTCGGTCGAGCGCAGCTTCATCCACCGCGGCGACTACGTCTCGCGCCACATGGTGGACGCCGGCGCCAACCCGGCCAGCTGCGCGCGCTGCCACGGCACCGCCTTCTGCTCGGCCTGCCACACGCTCCAGGGGCTCACCAGCCAGGCCGCCAACGTGCGCGACCCGCACCCGGCCGGCTGGACGGCGGGAACCGCGCACGGGCGCGCCGCGCGGAACAACATCCTCGCCTGCGCCGGCTGCCACGACAACGGCGCCGACGCCATCTGCGTGGTCTGCCACCGGTCCGGCGGCGTGGGCGGCAACCCGCACCCGCCGAGCTTCCTCAGCCGGTACGCCGGCGAGGAGCGCTCGAAGCCGCCCTGCTCGGCCTGCCACACGTTCTAGACGGGGGATCCCCGGCGGCACGGCGGCCCGGCGCGCGAGGCGCCGGGCCGCTTCTCTTTCCGCGACCGCGGCCGCGGTCCGCCTCCCGGTTCTTGCATCTGCATGCCCGAGCCGTTAGCATCTTGATGCATGGTCAGGACCACCCTCGCCATCGAAGACGTCCTCCTGCGCGAGCTCAAGACGCGCGCCGCCCGGGAGGGGCGCACGGTCCAGCAGGTCGCGAACGAGTTGCTCCGGCGCGGCATGCGTGCGGCCCGCCCCGCCTACAAGCTCGCCCTGCGCGGCTCGCGGGCGAAGCTCGCCCCGGGCGTGGACCTCGCGGATCGCGACCGGCTCCTCGACCTGATGGACGAGGACCGTCGGTGATCGCGGTCGACACGAACGTCCTCGTCTACGCGGAGATGAAGGCGACGCGCCACCACGCGCGCGCCCTCGAGCTGGTGACCTCCCTCGCCGAGGGAGAGGCACAGTGGGCCATCCCATGGCCCTGCCTGTACGAGTTCTTGCGCGTCGTCACGCACCCGCGAGTCTTCAGGCCACCCATGGCGCTCGATGACGCACGCGCCGACCTGCGCGCGCTGCTCGGCTCGCCCTCGGTCGTCCTCCTCTCGGAGACCGACCGCCACGCGGAGATCCTCGACGAGCTGCTCGCCGGGTCGCGCGCGACCGGCAACCTCGTCCACGACGTACACGTTGCCGCGCTCTGCCGCGAGCACGGCGTCCGGGAGCTGCTGACCGCCGACGTCGACTTCGGGCGCTTCAAGGGCCTGCGGGTGCGGAACCCGTTCGCGGGGTGAGGCTCGCCGGCCTGGACCGGCCTCCTTCCCCGGTCCGTATCGGCTCCGGCGAGGCCGACGGGCGCCGCGACGGGTCGTAGAGCTCGCGCTCCAGCGCGCAGGCGTCGCACCATGCCTCCGAACCGACCGCCCGGCATGCGACGCGGCCGCAGGCGCATCGGGGCAGGTGTCTTTGCACGAAGGCCACCGCCTGGGCGGTGACCGACGCGCTTCGAAGGATGCGGCGATGACCGAGTCGTTCGGTGCGCACCAACACCGCACCCGGCCATGCGCGCGCGATGGCCTCCCCATCCTCCCAAGGCACCTCGCGATCGTCCCCATCGTGGATGACGAGGAGCGGCAACGACGCGTTCGCGACGCGGCGAAGCAGATCGAAATCTTCCGGTGCGATGCCGTAGCGGCGCCTGATCCGTCCCCGGAGCGCATCGCGCACGTGTTCCTGCAGGACGAGCGCGTCGCAGAACCGGTGGAAGAACGGGGCCGCGCCGCGCGGCGGGGCGAGCATCACGGCCGCGTCGAGGTGGAGACCGCCCGCGAGGGCCCACCCGAGCCCTGCCGCGCCCATCGAGTGTCCGATCGCGGCCCGCGCCTCGACGTGCGCTGCGACCGCCGAGACCGCCTCCGCGAAGCTGAGACCGGAGGCCAGGCGCCCGGTCGAGGCGCCGTGCGCCGGTGCGTCGAACGTCACGACGGCGCAACCGGCAGCGACGAGGGAGGGGACGAATGCGGCCAGCTGCCCGCCTCCTCCGCCCCAGCCGTGTACGAGCAGGACCGTGGGCCCGGCGCCGAAGCGCCACGCCCTGAGCCGCTCCCGCCCGGCCTGGACGGCGAAGGTTTCGCCTGCCGCGAGAGCCTCACGCTCGTCGCGGGACGCCCTGCGACGGGGCGGTGTGAGGAAGAGCCGTTCACCGGCGAGCGCGGCCAGCGACGGCGCGATCGCGGTCGCAGCAGCGAGGGCGATTCGAAGCGGCCAGGGAGCGAGGAACGGTCGGACGTGCATGCTGGGGACTTGGACACGGTCCGAGCGAAGGGCGTGACAGCTGGGGCAGGCGACGACTCTCGAGACGGTGAACGGACCCATCTCGGGCGGGACCGTCGTGCGTCAAGGGACGTCGCGGCACGC
>DATIUR010000113.1:0-12155 GCA_035466675.1 Anaeromyxobacteraceae bacterium
CTCCGGATCCCGCCCGGCGAGACGCGGTCGTACGGGGAGATCGCCGCCGGGCTGGGCCTCCCCTCGGGCGGGCGCGCGGTGGGCGCGGCGAACGCGCGGAACCCGATCGCCATCGCGATCCCCTGCCACCGCGTGATCGGCGCCGACGGCTCGCTCACGGGGTACGCGGGCGGCGTCGAGGCCAAGCGCTGGCTGCTCGAGCACGAGCGGACCCTGGCGCCTCCCGCCGCGCCGGGGTAAGCAAGCGCTCCATGCGCGCCTACCTGGGCGTCGGCACGAACCTGGGCGACCGCTGGGCGAACCTCGCCCTGGCGGCGCGGGAGATCCGCGCGTCCGGGCGGGCGGCCGTCCTCCGCGCCTCCCGCGTGCACGACAACGCGCCGGTGGGGCCGCCGCAGCCCCGGTACCTGAACGCGGTGCTGGAGGTCGAGACCGGGCTCGACCCGGAGCGCCTGATGGCGCTCCTGCTCGCGGTGGAGCGGGCGGCGGGCCGCGTCCGGGGTCCGTCGCGATGGGCCGCGAGGCGGCTGGACCTCGACCTGCTCCTCCAGGGCGACCTCGTGGTCCGCCGGCCCGGGCTGGAGGTGCCTCATCCGGGCATCGCGGGCCGGGCCTTCGTCCTCGCCCCGCTCGCCGAGCTGTGCCCGGAGCGCGTCGTCCCGGGGACCGGCCGGACCGTCGCCCGGCTCCTCGCCGCGGCGCCGCCGCACGACATGCGCGAGGTGGGGCTGTATCCGCTGTAGACGACGGCGGGGGGCTACGGACTACAGGCTACGGACTACAGGCTACGGACTACAGGCTTCGGCAAGCCGCGGGCGGGCTCGTGCCGGAGCCCGGAGCCCGGAGCCCGCAGCCCGGAGCCCGCAGCCTGGAGCCCGCAGCCTGGAGCCCGCAGCCTGGAGCCCGCATCCTTCCCGGCGGAAGCGAAGAGGTCACAGGATCTTCGCGGCGAGCAGGTCCTGCACGTCGAGGAGCCCGACGGGCCTGCCTTCGCCGTCCACCACCGGCACCTGATCCACCTCGTGCCGCCGCAGGACCCGGGCGGCCTCGGCCACCAGCTCGTCCGGTCGGACGGTGCGGGGGTTCCGGCCCATCACCTCCGAGACCGGGCCCTCGAAGTCGGTCCGGCCGTGCTCGACCAGCCGGCGCAGGTCGCCGTCGGTGAAGATGCCGACCAGGCGGCCGCGGCCGTCCACCACGCTGGTGGCGCCGGGCCGGCCGGGCGTCTTCGTCATCACCGCCACCGCCTCGCGCAGCGGGGCGCTCTCCGCCACCACCGGGTTGGCCTCGCCGTGGCGCATCAGCTCGCTCACCTTCAGGAGCCCGCGGCCGAGCTTGCCGCCCGGATGGTAGAGCGCGTACTCCTCCCGGTCGAAGGGCCGGTTGGCCAGCACGGTCATGGCGATCGCGTCGCCCATGGCGAGCAGGACGGCGGTGGAGGCCGTCGGCGCGAGGCCCATGGGGCAGGCCTCCTCGACGTTGCCGATGGGCACGACCAGGTCCGCGTCCCGCGCCAGCGGGGTCCCGGCGTCCCGGGTGAGCGCCACGATGCGGGCGCCGATGCGGCGCAGCGCGGGCAGGAGCCGGAGGATCTCCTCGGTCTCGCCGCTGTTGGAGAGCGCCAGCACCACGTCGTCGCGGGCGATGCGCCCGAGGTCGCCGTGGGCGGCCTCGGCGGGGTGGACGAAGAGCGAGGGCGTGCCGGTGGAGGCGAGGGTGGCCGAGATCTTCTGCGCCACGAAGCCGGGCTTCCCCATCCCGGTGACGACGACCCGCCCCTTGCAGGAGAGGATCCACTCCACCGCCCGGGCGAATCCCTCCCCCAGCTTCACCGCGCCGATGGCGGCCGACTCGGCGGCCACCACGGTCCGGCCATACTCGGCCAGGTCCCCGGCGCGCCTGGGCTTGCGGGCGGCGCGCCTCCGGGAAGGCGCGCGGGGCTGGCGGCGGGGAGCCATGGGTGCGCGCAGTATGGCATCTTCCCGCCTCTTGCGGCAGGCGACGCGGGTGCGCTATGGACCGGCGGTCCCCTGGAGGAGCCCATGCAGTTCTTCATCGACACCGCCGACGTCGGAGAGATCCGCAAGGCGCTCTCGCTCGGCATGTGCGACGGCGTCACCACCAACCCCTCGCTCGTGGCCAAGACCGGGCGCTCCTTCGAGGACGTGCTCCGGGAGATCGTGTCGATCGTCCCGGGCCCGATCTCGGCGGAGGTGACCTCCGTCGAGCACGACGGGATGATCCGCGAGGCGCACCACTACGCGAAGTTCGGGAGCCAGGTGGTGATCAAGCTTCCCCTCGTCGTGGAGGGGCTCCGTGCGGCCAAGACGCTCGCCGGCGAGGGGATCAAGACGAACGTCACCCTCTGCTTCTCCCCGGTCCAGGCCCTGCTCGCCGCCAAGGCGGGGGCCACCTACGTCTCGCCCTTCGTGGGCCGCCTCGACGACGTCTCCGAGGACGGCATGGCCATGGTGGGCCAGATCCTGGAGATCTACCGTCACTACCGGTTCGAGACGAAGGTGCTGGTCGCCTCCGTGCGCCACCCGCTGCACGTGCTCCAGGCCGCCCGGATGGGCGCCGACGTGGCCACCATCCCCTACGCCGTCATCGAGCAGCTGGCCCGGCACCCGCTCACCGACGTGGGCCTGAAGAAGTTCCTGGCCGACTGGGAGAAGGTGCCGAAGGGGAAGTAGGGCCGGCCCGTTACCGGGTCCGGTCCTTCCGCGTCTCCCGCCGGTCCTCGCGGAGCTCCCGCCGGTCCTCGCGGATCTCGGCGCGGTCCTGGGCGAGCTCCCACCGGGCCAGGCGGGCCAGCTCGGCCACGAGCTGGCGCCGGCGGGCCACGGCGGCCGGCTCCACCCGCCTGCGCATCCTGCGCAGAGCGGCCTCGATCTCCTGGACGCGCTTCGCCTTCGCCGCCTCGGCCGCCGCGTCGCGCCGGTCGTCCCGGAGGTCGCGCCGGTCGTCGCGCAGGTCCCGGCGGTCGTCGAGGCCGGCGGCGACCTCGCGCCGCTCGGAACGGATCTCGCCGCGATCGCGGCGGACCTCGGCCCGGCCCCGGGCCAGCTCCGCGCGCGACTCGGCCAGCTCGGCGCGCGCCTCGCGGATGGCCTCGTCCTCGATGGCGCCGAGCGCCCGCAGGTCTCCGCGGGCGACGGCGTCGTCGTAGCGGGCGAGCAGCGCCTCCATGCGGATGGCGTCGCTCCGGTCGTCGCTCAGGTCCCGGTGGTCCTGTCGGAGCTCCCGGCGGTCCCGGGCGCGCTCGACCTTGTCGCGGACGACCTGCGCCCGCGCGGCGAGGGGGACGAGGAGGAGGAGGAGGGCGGCGAGGGCGGTCCGGTCCATGGGCGTCTCCTTCGGTTCCGGCCGGCTCCATGGTAACCCGAACGCGCGCGGTCCCCACCGTGCCGCCGCCCACGCGGTGGGAGCACGTGGGCGGATCGGAGAGGGCGGGGCCGCCCCGGGGGCTCTCAGGCAAGGTCGAACAGCAGGACCTCCGCGCCGTCGCCGGTGTCGAGCGCGACGCCGCTCCCCTCGGCCGCGCCGCGCGCCACCCGGACCCGGGCATGGCGGCCGGGAGCGAGCTCGTGCAGGACCCGCTCGCCGGCGGCGAGAAGGGCGGCGTGGACCGCTTCGGGACCGCGATCGGCCGTCGAGCGGCGTCAGCGGCGCGGCGGGAACTCGACGGCTGCGTCGAAGAGCGTCCTCCACCCGTCCCCGTCCCTCGCGCGCACCGCGATCCAGGCTCCGGTCCGGGCCGGGGGCGGGCCGCCGATCGCCCACGTGCCCAGGGCGGCTTCCAGCGTTCCGTCCTTCGAGACGAGCGAGCGGACGTTGGCGCGCTCGACGGGTCCCGGCGCCTCCGCCGGCCGGAGGCCGCAGTCGAGGGCGACCCGCCAGCCGCCGTCGGCGTCGCGGGTCCAGACCGTGAGGTACCGGCCCTCGGTGGCGACCGGCGTCCCGTCCGGCCCGCGCCGCTCCAGCCGGAACCGGCCCGTGGTCCAGGCGAGGTCGGCCGAGGCGGCGGCCCCGCCGGCCTCCGGCGTCCACCGGAGGATGGGCCCGCCCTCCGCGAAGAACGCCTTCCAGGCCGCCCACACCTCCTCGCGGCCGCGCAGCAGCGCGCCGCCGGCGAAGAGCGCGTCCTCGGCCACGAGCGCGCGGAAGCCCTCGGCGTCCCCGCGGGCGAGCGCCTCGGCCCAGGCCGCGTCGATCCGGGCCACCTGCGAGGCGGCCTCGGCCGCCGGCGAGGAAGGGGCGTGGGCGCACGCGGCGAGGAGCGCCGCTGCGAGGGCCGGGGGGACGGCGGATCGGGTCATGGCGCTCGCGCTCCGGGCGGCCGCTCTAGCCGAGCGTCACCCGGAAGAGCCCCCTCTCCGCCCGGTCGAGCGCGGCGACCAGATCGTCGCGCGAGAGGCGCAGCCGCTCGGCGTGCTCCTTCAGGCCCAAACACTTCTCGGTGAGGAAGCGGACCAGCAGGTGGCAGGCGGCCGCCTCCTCCGGGGTGCGCAGCGTCCGGCCTCCCTCCTCGGCCAGGCGCCGCTCGGCGGACTCGAAGTCGCGCCGGAGGTCGAGCCGGGCCAGCTCGAGCGCGAGGCGGAACACCTGGTCGCGTGGCCGCTCGCCGAGCCCCGCCTCCCAGCGCCGCCGGAGGTCGTCGCTCACCCAGTCGACGAAGGGCGGGGGCCAGGCGGCCAGCTCCTCGGCGAGCACCTCGCCGAACCGCTGCAGGACGTGCTCCCGGACCGGCTGCCTCTGCCGGTCGTAGAGGAAGTCCCAGCGGCGGTCGCGCACGGTGCGAGTCTACCCCGGGACGCCGCGGAACGCGCCGGGCCCCGCGGGCCGCTTCCCGTTCGACGCCGGGGATGGACCCAGCGTAACGGGTGGCAAGGCAGTTCGCCGACAAGCACATCCTGATCGTGCCGGGGACGAACGTCTCCACCATGGACGTGAACCAGATGGTGGACTTCCTGCTCGGGCAGAGAGCGGCGGCCGAGGGATCCCGGTAGGCGCGCGGCGTCCGCCGGCGCGGCGCGCTTGAGCCGGGCGGGGGCCTGCGCTAAGGATCCCCCTCCCGGAGGCCCCGATGCTCGTCGTGATGAAGCCCCATGCCACGCAGGCGGAGATCGACGCCGTCCTGGAGCGGATCCGCGGGATGGGGCTCACCCCGCACGCGATCCCGGGCGCGCAGCGGGTGGCCATCGGCGTCACGGGGAACAAGGGGCCGCTCCCCGCGGAGAGCTTCGGCACCATGCCTGGGGTGGCCGACGCCATCCGCGTGTCGCAGCCGTTCAAGCTCGTCTCCCGCGAGGTGAAGGAGGAGGACACCGTCATCGACGTGGGGGGCGTCCCGCTGGGCGGGAACGCGCTCGCGGTGATGGCCGGCCCCTGCTCGGTCGAGTCCCGCGAGCAGCTCCTCGAGGCAGCGCGGGCCGTGAAGGCGGCGGGCGCGACCTTCCTGCGGGGCGGGGCCTTCAAGCCGCGCACCAGCCCCTACGAGTTCCAGGGGCTCGCCGAGGAGGGGCTCGAGCTGCTCGCCCTGGCCCGGGAGGAGACCGGTCTCAAGATCGTGACCGAGGTGATGGACGTCGAGACCCTGCCCCGGGTGGCGGAGGTGGCCGACCTCCTCCAGATCGGCGCCCGGAACATGCAGAACTTCTCGCTCCTCAAGCAGGTGGGGGCGCTCCGCAAGCCCGTCCTCCTGAAGCGCGGCCCTTCCGCCACGCTCAAGGAGTGGCTGATGGCGGCCGAATACGTCCTCTCCGGCGGGAACTACCAGGTGGCCCTCTGCGAGCGGGGCATCCGGACCTTCGAGACCATGACCCGCAACACCCTCGACCTGAACGCGGTTCCGGTCCTGAAGGCGCTCACGCACCTGCCGGTGGTCGTGGACCCCTCGCACGGGATCGGGCTCCGCGCCCACGTCCCGGCCATGGCCCGCGCGGCGGTGGCCGCCGGGGCGGACGGGCTCATCGTCGAGGTCCACCCCCGGCCGGAGAAGGCCCTCTCGGACGGGCACCAGTCGCTCACCCCCGACGAGTTCGGGGAGCTGATGCGGCAGGTCCGGGTCATCGCCGGGGCGATCGGGCGGGCGGTGTAGCGCCCCGGGCCGGCACCACCGCCGCCGCGGCCTCGAGCGGGGTCGGGCCGCGGCGGGCGCCCGTCCCGTGCTATCTTCCCGCCCCCCCGCAGGGAGCCCGCCATGTTCGTCGCGATGAAGCCGCACGCCACCCAGGCCGAGTTCGAGGCCGTGGTGGAGAAGGTGAAGGCCCTCGGCCTCACCCCCCATCCCATCGTCGGCACCGAGCGCAAGGTGGTGGCGGTGGTCGGCCACACCACCGGCCTCGACCCCGACGAGCTGTTCGGGACCATGCCGGGCGTGGCCGAGGCGCTGCGCGTCTCCCAGCCCTTCAAGCTCGTCTCCCGCGAGGTGAAGGAGGAGGACACCGTCCTCGACGTGGACGGCGTCCCCCTGGGCGGGAAGGCCATCGCGGTGATGGCCGGCCCGTGCTCGGTCGAGTCGAGGGAGCAGATCCTGGAGGCGGCGCGGGCGGTGAAGGCCTCCGGCGCGACCTTCCTGCGCGGCGGCGCCTTCAAGCCCCGCACCAGCCCCTACGAATTCCAGGGGCTGCGCGAGGACGGCCTGAAGCTCCTGGCCCTGGCGCGCGAGGAGACCGGCCTCAAGGTCGTCACCGAGGTGAAGGACACCGAGACCCTGCCCATGGTGGCGGAGTACGCCGACGTCCTGCAGGTGGGCGCCCGCAACATGCAGAACTACTCGCTGCTGGAGCGGCTCGGCACGATCGACAAGCCGGTGCTGCTCAAGCGCGGGCTCTCCGCCACCATCCGGGAGTGGCTGATGGCGGCCGAGTACGTGGTGGCCAAGGGGAACCACCGGGTGGCCCTGTGCGAGCGGGGCATCCGGACCTTCGAGACGCTCACCCGGAACACCCTCGACATCAACGCCATCCCGGTCCTGAAGGCGCTCACCCACCTGCCGGTGGTGGTGGACCCCTCGCACGGGATCGGGATCCGCGCGCACGTCCCGGCGGTGGCCCGCGCCGCCGTCGCCGCCGGCGCCGACGCGCTCATCGTCGAGGTGCACCCGCACCCGGAGAAGGCGCTCTCCGACGGCCACCAGTCGCTCACCCCCGCGGAGTTCGACGAGCTCATGAAGCAGGTGCGCGTCATCGCGGGCGCCATCGGGCGGCCGCTGCAGGCGTAGCCGGCCGGGACGCGCCGCGCCCGCCGGACGTGACGGGTCCGCGATGGCCCCTCCCCAGCCGCCGCCCGCTCCGCGACCGCCGCCCCGCTACGCGCCGGACGAGCCGCTGCCGCCGCCGCGGGCCCTCCTCGCCGCGAGCCTCGCGCGCACCCGGGCGCGCTTCCGGGTGCTGGTGGCGGTGACGATCGCGTGCTGGTTCCCGGCGGTGGCGGCGCTGGTCGCCCTCTCCGCCGCCCGGGACGCTCCGGGCCGCGCGGCGTCGGCGGCGCTCTTCCTCCTGGGCCTGGCGGCCGCGGTCTGGGCGGCCGGATTCACCCTCGCGGCGCTTCTCGCCGCGGCGAGCCGGGAGGGAGGCTCCGCCGGCGAGGCCCTCCGCGCCGGACGGAGGGCGGCCTGGCGCACCGGGTTGGCGGCCACGCTCGCGGCCGCAGCCGTGGCGGGAGGGACGCTCCTGCTCCTCCTGCCCGGGATCGCCTTCGCGGCCTGGTTCGCGCTCGTCCCCTTCGCGGCGCGGGAGGGGGCGTCGGGAATGGACGCGCTCACGCGCAGCCACCGCCTCGTCCAGGGGCGGGGCTCGGCGGTCCTCCTCCGGCTCCTCCCGGCCGCCGCCGCCGTGGCCGCCCTGCTGGTCGTGCCTCCCGCGGCGCCGGCCCTGGCCATGCTGCTCCTCCCCTTCGCCGCAGCCCACGCCTCGGTGGTCCACGAGGCGATCCGGGCGACGCGGGCGGAGCCGGCGGCCGGCCCGGCGCGGGCCTGGAAGGCCGGCGTCCTGGCCGTGGTCGCCGCGGGGTGGCTGGCCGTGCCCGCGGCGCTCCTGCTCGTCGCCGGGCCACCGAGTCCGGCGGCCGAGATCCTGCGGCTCGGGCTTCGCGCCGTCACCGGGGACCTCGACGCGCCGGACTCGCTGGCGGCGATGCCGGGCGCGCCGGCGCCGGGAGCGGGCGCCGCGCCGGACGCCTGGGGGCTGGCTCTGGACAGGATCCGCGGGAGCTGGCGCGGGGCGCCCGCCGGCGGCGGCGAGGAGTGGACCTTCGTCTTCGCCGGCGCGAGGGAGATCGAGATCCGGGGCCCGCGGGGAGAGCGGCTCCGCGGTGCGCCGGCGGCTCGCTGGGATCTCGGTGCCGAGCGCGGCGGCCCGCGCGTGCTCCGGGGCGGCAACCTGCTCGACCTGCGGATCGCCGAGGCGTCCGATCCCGACGCGCGCGGCAAGGTGGCGCTGGGGAGCTTCTGGTTCGACGGAAGGACGCTCCGGGTCTGCCTGGGCGAGCCCGGCGGGCGCCGGCGCACGAGCGAGTTCGAGACGGCGGGCGGGATCACCTGCTGGGCCCTCCGGCGCGCGGGTGGCGGCGGGCCGGAGCTCGAGGTGGACTCGGCGCTGGAGCGGTAGCGGGCTCCCGAGGGGTCGCCGCGGGAGGGAGTTCCCAACGGCGCGAAATCGTCGTATGGGGAACCTCCGAAGCGAGACGCGGGAGCTCGGGCGATTCCACCGGGCTGAGAGGGCGGCTGTGAGCCGCCGACCGCACGAACCTGACCCGGGTAATGCCGGCGTAGGGAGGACAGGATGCTCTCATCGGCGGATCAGGCGGCCCGGCTCGCGGCAGAGGCTCCACGCACGCTGGCGGAGGCCCCGCCCCGGCGGCTGGGCATGGCCGACCAGGCGGCGCTCTGGGGCAATCTCGGCATCACCCTGACCATCCCGGTCGCGGCGGCCTTCGTGCTGCGGCCGTCCGCCGATCTCCCCCCCCTGACCCTGGCCGCCGCCGTCGTGGCGGTGGTGGTGGGCACGGCCGTCGGGAGCCTGGTGCTGGCGCTGGCGGCGGTGCCCGGGGCGGAGACCGGCGCGCCGGCCATGGTGCTCCTGCGCGGCCTCCTGGGGCGGCGCGGCTCCTGGGCCCCCACCCTGCTCAACATCGCGCAGTGCGTGGGCTGGGCCGCGGTCGAGATCCTGGTCATCGCCGAGGGAGCGGCGAAGCTCTTCCCCTCGATCCCGCGATCAGTCTTCGCGATCGCCGCCGGCGCCGCGGCCACCGCGCTGGCCCTCCGTCCCCTCGGGTTCGTCCACAGGCTGCGCCGCTACGCGGTCTGGCTGGTCCTGGCGGCGACGGCCTACCTGTTCTTCGAGGTCCTCCGCCGCGGCGTGGTCTCGCCCGCCGGCGGATCGTGGCGGGGGTTCTTGCTGAGCGTGGACGTGGTGGTGGCGCTGCCCATCTCCTGGGCGCCGCTGGCGGCCGACTACTCCCGCCACTCGCGCCGGCCGCGGGACGCGTTCGGCGGCGCCCTGGGAGGCTTCGGGCTGGCGGCGGCCGCGTACTTCCTGCTCGGTGTGCTCGCCATCTCGGCCATCCCGGAGGCCGGCGCCGATCCCATCGGCGCCCTGCTGGCCCTCCCGGCCGGAGCGGTGGCGATGGGGATCCTGATCCTCGACGAGCTGGACGAGGCGTTCGCCAACCTCTACTCGACGGCGCTCTCCGCGCAGAACCTCCGGCCGGCGCTGGATCGCCGGCACGCGGCGGTGGCGGTGGGGGTGGTGGCCACCGCGCTCGGCCTGGTGGCCGACATCACGCAGTACGAGAACTTCCTCTTCCTCATCGGCTCGGTCTTCATCCCGCTCTTCGCCGTGCTGCTGGTGGACTACCACCTCCTGCAGCGCCGGAGGTGGAACGCCGGTCCGCTCGCCCCCTCGAGGCCGGCCATGGTCGTCCCGTGGCTCCTCGGCTTCGTCGCCTACCAGCTCCTCAACCCCGGCACGGTGCCCGGCTGGTCGGCGCTGTGGACGCGGGCGCAGGCGGCGCTTCACCTGAGCCCGCCGCCGGTCTGGCTCTCGGCCTCGCTCGCCTCCTTCGCCGTCGCGGCGCTCTCGACCCTCCTCGTCGGGGCGGCCGGGGCGGCGCGGCTCCGGGCTTCCCGCTCGTGACGCCGGCCCGGGCGCTCCGGCCTCCTGCCGCCGTCAGCGCCCCAGCGCGCCCGCGAGCGACCGGACGAACCGGGACACGCGCCGGGCCCGCTCCGCCCGGCTGCCGCCCTCGGCGATGCGCTTCACGATGGCGCTCCCCACCACCACGCCGTCGGCGAGCGGCGCGAGCGAACGGGCCTGCTCCGGGGTGGACACGCCGAACCCCACCACCACCGGCACCGGGCTCTGCGCCCGCACCGCCGCGAGCTGGGCCGGCAGCTCGGCCGGGAGGGAGGTCCGGGCGCCGGTCACGCCGGTCACCGAGACGAAGTAGACGAACCCGGTGGCCGCCCGGACGGCGGCCTGCACGCGCGCCGGCGTGGAGGTGGGCGCGAGGAGGAAGACCATCCCCACGCCCCGGGCGGCGGCCAGCGCGGAGAGCTCGCCCGACTCCTCCGGCAACAGGTCGGGCACGATGAGCGCGTCCACCCCGGCCTCCGCGCAGCCGGCCACGAACCGCTCCGGCCCGTGGGCCAGGACGGGGTTCAGGTACCCCATGAGCGCGATGGGCACCTGCGACCGGGCCCGGACGGCGGCGGCGACCTCCAGGCAGCCGGACGTGGTCGTGCCGCGGGCGAGCGCCCGCTCGGCCGCCTGCTGGATGGTGGGCCCGTCGGCGATGGGGTCGGAGAAGGGCATCCCGATCTCGAGCAGGTCCGCCCCGCCCTCGACGCAGGCGAGCGCCATCGCCTTCGAGGTGGGGAGGTCCGGGTCGCCGCCCATCACGTAGGTGACCAGGGCGGCGCGGCGCTCCGCCCGGCAGCGCGCGAACGTCTCCGCGAGGCGGGCGCTCAAGGGCGGCCTCCCTTCCGCGAGCGGCGCCGGGGGGCGGCGCGCGGCCGGCCGGAGCGGCCGCCGCCGGCCAGCTCCCGGCTCGCCAGCAGCCGCCGGACCGCGTCCACGTCCTTGTCGCCGCGGCCGGAGACGTTGACGACGAGGAGCCCGCCCGCGCCGAGATCCCGCGCCAGCCTCCGGGCCGCCGACACCGCGTGGGCGGTCTCGAGGGCCGGGATGATCCCCTCCATCCGGGCCAGGTGCCCGAACGCCTCCAGCGCCTCCTCGTCGGTCGCCTGCATCAGCTCGAGGCGACCCGCGTCCTTGAGGTGCGAGAGCTCCGGCCCGACCCCCGGGTAGTCGAGCCCGGCCGAGATGGAGTGGGCCTCGGCGATCTGGCCGCGGGCGTCCTGCAGCACGTAGCTCCTCGAGCCGTGAAGGACCCCGGGAGTCCCGCGGGCCAGCGAGGCGCCGTGCTTCCCGCTCTCGAGCCCGTGACCGGCCGCCTCCACGCCGACCAGGCGCACCGAGCCGTCGTCCAGGAAGGCGCTGAAGATGCCCATGGCGTTCGAGCCGCCGCCCACGCAGGCGACCACCGCATCCGGGAGCCGGCCGCAGAGCTCCAGGACCTGGCGGCGCGCCTCCCGGCCGATGACCGACTGGAAGTCGCGGACCATGGCCGGGTAGGGGTGCGGCCCGGCCACCGACCCGATGATGTAGTGCGTGTCCCGGACGTTCGTCACCCAGTCGCGGAGCGCCTCGTTCATGGCGTCCTTGAGGGTGCGGGAGCCGGACTCGACCGGGATCACCCGCGCGCCCAGCAGCTGCATGCGGAACACGTTGAGCGCCTGCCGCTCCACGTCGAGCGCCCCCATGTAGACGTCGCAGGGCAGGCCGAAGAGCGCCGCGGCGGTGGCGGTGGCCACGCCGTGCTGGCCCGCGCCGGTCTCGGCGATGATGCGGGTCTTCCCCATCCGCCGGGCGAGCAGCACCTGGCCGAGGGTGTTGTTGATCTTGTGCGCGCCGGTGTGGCAGAGGTCCTCGCGCTTGAGCCAGATCCGCGCCCCGCCGCAGCGCTTCGTCAACCGCTCCGCGAGGGTCAGCGGGGTGGGCCGGCCGACGTAGTCGCGCAGCAGCCCGCGCAGCTCGGCGTGGAACGACTCGTCCTCGCGCACCGCGGCGTACTCCGCCGCGAGCCGCTCG
>DATIUR010000114.1:0-2724 GCA_035466675.1 Anaeromyxobacteraceae bacterium
GAGCCCCTTGGCGAGGGCCCGCGCCTCGGCCTCCTCGTCCGGGACCGCCACCACCCGGCCGCCGCGCTGGGCGAGCGGCACGGTGCAGACGCCGCCGGTGGTCACCCGCCCCATCACGAGCGCCAGGTAGACCTTCTCGACGGCGCGCCGCCGGAGCTGGTCGTGGAGCCGCTCCCAGGCGTCGCGGTCGCGGGCGAAGAGCACGCAGCCGCTCGTCTCGAGGTCGAGCCGCTGGGCCGCCCCGCCCTCGCGGGGATCGAGCGAGGCCCGGGCGCACTCCGGGAAGCGGGCCACCACCGCGTTGGCCAGCGTGCCCCGCTCGCCGGCCAGCAGCGGGTGGACGGCCACCCCGGCCGGCTTGTCCACCACCAGGAAGCGCCGGTGCTCCAGGAGCACCGCGAGCGGCGCGCCCGGCTCCGGCTCCGGCGGTCCCCTCGGCGGCTCCACGTCGAGCTCCACGGCGGCGCCGGGCGTGGCCGGGTCGGCGGCGCGGGCGCGGCGGCCGGCCACCCGGACCTCGCCGAGGGCGAAGGCCCGCTTCACGGCGGCGCGCCCCAGGCCGAGCGCGTCGGCCAGGGCCCGGTCGAGCCTTCCCCGGGCGCCGGCGGGCAGCGTCACCTCGCGCTTCACGAGCCCGCCCCGCGCCGCCTGCGCCCGCGCGTGCGCATCTGCACCGGCCCGACGAAGAGCTGCCGCTCGGTGTAGAGCCGGCGGCCGCGGTAGTCCGGGTCGCGGAAGAAGCCGGCCGGCCGCTCGAGCCACATGCGGGCCCGCGCCGGCCCGTGGTGCGAGAAGGGGGCGAGCACGTCCGCGGGCGCCACCGCCAGGTAGCGGTCGAGGAGGGCGCGGATCCGCCGGTTGTAGTCGGGCAGCGGGATCCGCGAGTGGCGGCGGCTCCGGTGCAGGGTGCCGTCGAAGCGGGTGGAGGCGTGGTAGAGCTCGTGGAGAATCGTCGCGATCCGCTCCTCCGGCGTGGAGGAGAGGAACCAGAGCGGGCGCAGCGTGACCACGTACCGGATCCTCCGGCCCTTCACCCGGATGGCCGGCTTCTCGCGCCCGCCCTCGCCCCGCCGCCGCCGGGTCGAGCCGAAGAGGGCGGGACGGATGGTGGCGCGGGAGGCGCGGCGCGCCTCGCCGGCCACGACCAGCAGCCGGGAGGCGCGCACGTGGCCCAGCTCCGGGATGCGGCGCGCCACGTCGCGCACGAGACGCTTCACGGCCAGCGTCATGTTGGGGCGGACCGGCACCGCCGGGAAGGATGTCCGACCTCCGCCCACCAGACAAGGGCGCGGAGGGGCCCGGGGCGCGACGCCTTGAGTAACCGCGCCCGGGCCGGTACCATCGAGTGGATGGCGTACCTGTTCGCCGCGGCCGCCGCCGTGCTCTGCCTGGTCGCGATCCGGCGCTGGCGCCGGAGCCGGGTGGCGCACGCGGCGGAGCTCGCCGCGCTGGCGGACCGCGTGGACGAGCTGTCGGCCCGGCTGGAGGCGGCCGAGCGCGAGGCGGCCCAGGCGGTGAGCCACGCGCGCGTGGCCGGGATGCTCCTGCTCGAGAAGGGCATCGCGGACGAGGAGGACGTCGAGGCGGCGCGCCGGCGCGTGGACGAGGGCGGCGCCAGCCTGGCCCGCCACCGCGGCGGCGAGCTGCACTGATCCGCCAGCGGCTCACCGCGCCGGCGGCTCGAACCGGGGCCGCTCCGGGTGCCGGCGGTAGGCGAGGACGGTCCGGCCGAGGACCTGCGCGATCCCCGCGCCGGTGCGCTGGCCCAGCAGCTCGGCCGCCTCGAAGCGGTCCTGCGGGGCCTCGCCTCCGACCTTCACCTTGACGAGCTCGTGGACGCCGAGCGCCTCGTCGAGCTGGCGCACCACCGCGTCGGTCACGCCCTCCTTGCCGACCTGCACGGCCGGCCGGAGGTGGTGCCCGGCCGCCCGCAGCGCCCGGCGCAGCGGGCCGGAGGGCATGAGGAAGCGCTTGCGGGGGCTCCTGGCCGAGGGCACGGGCTCACTTCCGCAGGTACTTGAGCTCGCGCTGCAGCTCGGCGTTGTCGGGCGCCGCCGAGAGCCCCCGCCGCAGGTGCTTCTCCGCAGCGCCGACGTCGCCGCAGATCTTCGCCATCTGGCCCAGGAACAGGTAGCCGGGGGCGCACTTCGGGTTCTTGCGGAGCCCGCCCTCGATGGCCGCGGCCGACTTCTCCTGCTGCGCCCGCTTGTCGGTCGCGAGCAGGAACTCGCACCAGGCCTTCCACATGCCGAACTCCGGCTCGTCGGCGTTGAGCCCGACGGCCTCGTCCAGCTTGGCGAGCGCCTCGTCGTACTTGCGCGCCTTCACGAGCAGGGTCGCCGTCTGGAACTCCTCCTCGGCCCGGAGGATCCGGAGCACGTCCACGTCGGCGGTCCCGCCCGACTCGAGATCCTGGACGTATTTGGCCCGCCGGGCGTCGTCGCCGAGGACCTCCCAGGCGGCGCCGATCCGCGCGAACAGGTCGGCGCACAGCTTCTTCACCTCGGGGGAGGCGCCGGCCGGGACCGCGTCCGGATGGTAGGTCTTGGCGAGCTGGAAGTAGGCGATCTTGATCTGCGCGGGGCCGGCCCCGCGCTTGACGCCCAGGATCTCGAAGTGATCGGCGTCCTTCAGCTTGGCGTGCAGCGCCTCGAGGGCGCCGACCTCGAGCAGGGCCGGCGGGGGCCGTGGAACGGGGGTCACCGCGGGTGACCGGGGCGGGGG
>DATIUR010000115.1:0-11846 GCA_035466675.1 Anaeromyxobacteraceae bacterium
TGCGGCCCCCGGCGCGCCCCCCCGCTCCCCCGCCGGCCGGTGCCGGCCCCAAGAAGAACATCGGCGACCTGTAACCAACCGTGAACTACCTCGAGTTCTACGAGCTCGCCCACGAGCCCTTCTCCAACGCGCCGGTCTCGCGCTTCTACTACAGCTCCGCCCAGCACGCGCAGGCGCTCATGCGCCTCACCCACGCGGTGAGCGGCATGAAGGGGCTCGCCATCCTGGTGGGGGACAGCGGCGCCGGCAAGACCACGCTGGCCCGGCGCATGCTCGACAGCCTGCCGGAGGAGGAGTACGAGGCGGCGCTGCTCGTCATCATCCACTCCGGCATCACCGCCGGCTGGCTCCTGCGCCGGATCGCCCTGCAGCTCGGGGTGGAGAGCCCGTCCGAGGACAAGCTCACGCTCCTCTCCCAGCTCTACCAGCGCCTGGTGCGGATCTACGAGCAGGGGAAGAAGGCCGTCGTCCTCATCGACGAGGCGCAGATGCTCTCGACCCGGGAGATCATGGAGGAGTTCCGGGGCCTGCTCAACCTGGAGGTCCCCGAGCGCAAGCTGCTCTCCTTCGTCTTCTTCGGTCTGCCCGAGATCGAGGACAACCTGCGGCTCGATCCTCCCCTGGCCCAGCGCGTGGCGCTCAAGTACCGCCTCGAGCCGCTCGCCGCCGACGCCACCGAGGCCTACGTCCGCCACCGGCTGCGCCTGGCGGGCGCCCCGAGGGTCCCGTTCACGCAGGGGGCGCTGGCGCGCGTCCACGCCCACAGCCGGGGCACTCCCCGACTCATCAACACCCTGTGCGACAACGCCCTCTTCGAGGGCTTCGTGACCCGGGCCAAGGAGATCGACGGGAAGGCCATCGACCGCGCCGCGCTGGACCTCGGCCTCGAGCCTCCCCCGCAGCGCGAGGCGCCGCCGGCCGGTCCCCGGACGGCGCCCGGGCGGGCGCGGGTGGACCTCGCCGAGATCGACCGCTTTCTCGACTCCCTCACGAAGTGAGCCGGCGGCGTGCCCGCTTGGCGAAAGCACGCGGCTGCGGCACGATCCCGATCGGTGAAGAAGCGACACCTCGCCCTGGCTTTCCTCGCCCTCGTCCTCGCGCTCCTGGCGGGGTCCCTGGCGGTGCTGCGCACGCGCTGGGCAGGCGAGCGGGTGTGCGGCCTGGCCGCCGAGCGCCTGGCCGCCGCCTCCGGCCAGCCGGTGAGCTTCGCCACCTGCCGCCTCGATCCGTTCCGCATCGAGCTGCGGGCCGAGGGGTTGCGGATCGGATCGGGCGACTCGCTGGTCCTCTCGGCCGACGAGGTGGCGGCCCGGCTCGCGCCGGTGCAGGCGCTGGGCGGCACCGTCCGGCTCGCCTCCCTCCGCCTGGTCCGGCCGCGGGTGGTGGCGCGCCTCCAGGAGCGCTCCGGCGGCGGACCGTGCCCGCCGGCCTTCCTCGAGTCCTTCGAGGTGCGCCGGCTGGAGGTGGAGGAGGGCGCCCTGGATCTGACCCTGCCCGGCGGCCTGCGGGTGACCGCTCCGCGGCTCACCGTACGCTCCGACGCCGGCGGGCCCGGCGCCCGCCTGCGCGCGCTCGCGCACGGGTCGCGGGTGGTGCACCTCGACATCGCCGTCGCCGAGGGCCGCGTCGAGGCGGGGGGGCACGCCCTCGGCCTCGCGAACCTGCGGGCGGCGGGCGAGGTCGCGCTCGACCTCTCCCGCGCGGAGATCGACGAGGTCGCGGCCGACGTCGGACGGGTGCGGATCGCGGTCGCCGGCACCGTGAACGACCTGTGCGCCCCCCGCGTCGACCTGACGGCGCTCGCCCGCGGGCCGGCCGCGTCGCTCGCCGAGCTGGCCGGGCAGCCGGGCGGGCCCTGGTCCGGCGACGCGTCGGTGCAGGTCCGGGCCAGGGGCGACGCGAGGGCCCCGGCGCTCTCCGGTTCGGTCCGGCTGGAGCGGCTCGGCTTCGACGGGCTCGGCCCGTGGGACGGCGAGGCCGAGGTCGCCCTGGAGGGCGACCGGGTGGCGGTCCGCCGGCTCTCCCTCTCCGTGGGCGACGGCCAGGTGGAGATCCGCGGCGCGGTCCGGCTCGCCAAGGGGGCGCCGGCCGAGATCCAGGCCGACCTCCGCTCGGTGGACCTCGCCGAGATCCTCGCGCGCCTGACGGTCCCCGACGCCTGGATCACCATGCGGATGGACGGGCGGGCGGAGGTCGCCGGCACCTTCGACCCGGTCGCGCTGGAGGGGCAGATCGGCGCCGACCTGCGCGACCTGCGCGTCCTCACCGAGTCGTACCGGACCTTCCCGGCCGGCGAGGTTCCCGTCCTGGAGGTGCGGCGCGGGCGGCTCGACGCCCCCGTGCGCGTGGATCGACAGGGGCTCGTCTTCGACCGCGCCCGGGTCGCGGTGGGCGAGGGCGTGGCCGAGATGACGGCCAGCGTCGGCTTCACCAGCGCGGCCGGCTTCCGCGCCCGCGCCGAAGGCAGCGCCGACCTGGGAGCCCTCGGCCACGTGGCCGGGATCCCCCTGGGCGGGCGGGCGGCCATCGAGGCCACCGTGGCGGCCGCGCCGTACGGGGACCCGCGGGTGGTGGGGCGGGCCCGCGCCGAGCGATTCCGGTTCCTGGACTTCGACCTCGGCACCGCCGCGTCGGACTTCGCGTACGACGCGGGCGTCCTCCGCTTCACCGGGATCGAGGGCGTGCGCAACGTCTCGCGCTACCGGGGCGAGGCGGCCGTCGACCTGGCCGCCACGCCGGTCCGCGTCACCAGGTCGCGCTTCGAAGCGCGGGGGAGGCTGCGCGACCTGTTCGACGCCGCCATGGACTGGGCGCCGCGGACCAAGCTGGTCCGGGACGTGATGGACGGGGACGTGGAGGTCTCGGGGACCGCCAGCGGTCCGGCCATCGCGCTCGACGCGGAGTTCGACGCCCAGCTCGGGACCGGCCAGCTCTTCCGCCGCCCGTACGCGTCCGGACGGGCCTCCGGCCGGATCCGCGCCGGTGAGGAGGTCTTCTTCGACCGCGCCGAGCTCCGGCTGGGATCGGGGGCGATCCGGGCGCGTGGCCTGTGGGGCTCGCTCCCCCCCTTCCCCTGGGATCTCGACCTGGAGTGGGCCGGCCTGCCGCTGGCGGAGCTGGAGCTGCCCGCCGGACCCTGGGCCGGGACGGCCAGCGGGAGCGCCTCGCTGCGGGGCTCGGCCGAGCGACCCGACGTGAAGCTCGCCGCCAACGGCGACGGGGTCTCGATCCGGGGCGTCCCGCTCGGCACGGTGCAGGCCGGCGGGACGCTCTCCGACGGGAAGCTGGTGCTCACCGGCACCGCCGAGGGGCTTCGCTTCTCGGGCTCGGCGGCCACCTCGGGACGCATGCCCTACCGCGCGCGCGCCGAGATCGCCCTCGACGACGTGGGGCGTCTCATCCCGGGCGGCGCCGCGGCCGCGCTCCGGGCCCGGGCGGAGGGCGTCGCCGAGGTGGAGGGCCAGCTGGCCGACCTCGGCGCCTCGCGCGGGAAGGCGACCCTCGATCGCCTCACCCTCGGCTACGCCGACTTCCGCGTGGAGAGCGCGGGTCCGGCCCGCATGACCCTGGACCGCGGCCGGATCGACGTGTCGAGCCTGACGCTGCGCGGGACGAACACCGAGCTGGACCTGCGCGGCTCGAGGGACGCGTCGGGCCGGCTGGACCTGTCCGCGGCCGGGCGGGTGGATCTCCGGCTCCTGGGGGGGCTCTTCCCGTTCGTGAAGCGCCCGCATGGGACGCTCTCGATTCAGGCGTACCTGGGCGGGACCTCGGCCGACCCGGTGCTGGACGGCTCGGGGAGCCTGGAGGAGGCCGGGTTCGCGTTGCGCGACGCGGCGGTGGTGGTGTCGGGCGTGCGGGGACAGCTGCGCTTCTCGCAGAACCAGGTGACCTTCGCCGGGCTGGGGGGCGCGCTCAACGGGGGGAAGCTCTCGCTGGGCGGGTCGGTGGACCTGGTGCGCCTGGCCCCCTCCTGGATCCAGGTGGAGGCGATCCTGGAGGACGTGCCGCTGGCGGTGCCCGCCTCGTTCCCGGCCACGCTCTCGGGGAAGGTCCGCGCCGACGGGACGCCGGAGTCCACGGAGGTGACCGGCCTCCTGCACGTGGTGCGCGCCCGGTACACCGAGGACGTGCAGCTCGAGAAGCGGCTGCTCGACATCGGCAGCCGGCCTCCGGCGCCGCCGCGCCCCTACGACCCCACGGCGGAGTGGCTCCGCTTCAAGGTCCGGATCGCGGTGGACGGGGACGCCCGCATCGACAACGACCTGGTGCGCGGGAGCGTGCAGGGCGATCTCACCCTGGCCGGCACCCTCGCCTCTCCCGGGCTCCTCGGCACCCTCTCCATGACCGAGGGGAGCCGCGCCTTCTTCCGCGGGAACGAGTTCCTGATCTCCCGGGCCCTCGTCGCGTTCGACGATCCCCACCGGATCGCGGGGACGCTGGACGTGACCGCCGACGCGCAGGTGCACGAGTACCTGGTGCACATGCACCTCTTCAACACGCTCGACGACCCCCGCCTCCAGCTCACCAGCGACCCGGCCCTGTCGGAGCAGGACATCGTCACCCTGCTCTCGCTGGGGTTCACCCGGCGGGAAATGGCCGCCGGGGACACCGCGGTCACCGGAGCGGCCACGGCCGCGGCGGCCCAGGCCCTCTTCGCGGCCTCCGGGCTGGACGAGCAGGTGAAGCGGTTCCTGCCCCCGGGCGGGCTGGTGCGCGACCTCGACCTCCGCTTCACCAGCGGATGGTCGGAGGCGACCGGGCAGGTCGAGCCGCGCGCCGAGGTGGAGTCGTGGCTCCTGAAGGACCGCCTCCGCCTCCGCTTCCAGTCTCCGCTCTCCGGCGTGCGCGGCCAGAAGGTCCAGGCCGAGATGCGGCTCGGGGGCAACGCCTCGCTCCAGTACCAGTGGGACAACGAGAACGCCGACGTCCCGGCGAGCGGGGACCACGGCATCGACCTGAAGCTGCGATGGGAATGGGAAGACTGACCCATGGCGGGTAGAGCGCGCCTGACGGCGGCCGCGGCGCTCCTGCTCCACCTGGGCGGCCGGGCCCTGGCCACGCCGGCGGACGCTCCCCGCGTCGCCTCGGTGGAGCTGCGCCTCCCCCCGGGCGAGAACCGGGCGCGGCTCGCCGATCTCGTGGCCATCGCGCCGGGCGACCGGCTCTCCACCCGCGCCCTGCGCCGCACGGTCCTGCGCCTCTTCCAGACCGACCGCTTCCGCGACGTGGTGGTCCGGGCCGTCCCGGTGGACGGCGAGGACGGTGCCGTCGCGCTGGTGATCGAGTGCCTGCGGCTCCGCCGCGTGGGATCGGTCCGGCTCGCCCTGGAGGGCGACGCGCGTCCGCTCGACGAGCGGCAGCTCCGGAACGCGGCCCGCCTGGAGGCGCGCCAGCCCTACGCGGAGGAGGAGCTCGAGCGCGCGGCGGGCCGCGTGCGCGAGGCCCTGGCGCGTCGGGGATACCGCGCCGCCGAGGTGAAGGCGTCCGCCACCGGCGAGACCGAGGTGGAGGTGCGGCTCCGGGTCGTGCCGGGCCCGCCCACCCGGATCTCGGCGGTCCGCCTGACCGGAAGCCCGGGGCCGGCCGCGCGCTTCGCCGAGGATCTCGCCACCCGGCCCGGCGCGGTCCTCGACCAGGAGCAGCTGGCGCAGGACGCGCAGGCCCTCCGGGACCGGCTCTGGCGCGCCGGGTACCTGCGGGCCCGGATCGGGACGCCCACCGTGAGCGACGGGCCGGGCGGCGCCGCCGTGGAGATCGCCGTGGAGGCGGGTCCGGTGGTCCGGTTCGCCTTCCGCGGGAACACGGTGGTCCCGGCGCGGGATCTCCGCGACCAGCTCGGTCTCGAGGAGGGCGAGCCGGCCAACCTGCCGGCGGTGGAGGGGGCGGCCGAACGCCTGCGCGCCTTCTACCGGGCGCGCGGCCACGCCGCGGTGCGCGTGGACGTGGAAGAGGTCGAGGGCCCCGGCCGCGTGACCATCGTCTTCTCGGTCCACGAGGGCCGTCGCTACCGGATCGGCACGGTGCGCGTCGAGGGGCTCCAGACGCTCCGGGAGCCGGACGCATGGGCGCGGCTGCGCGCGGCGCTCGACGCGGAGGGCGGAGTCCCCGACGCGTCGCCGGAGGCGGACCGGGCCCGGCTTCAGGAGCTCTCCT
Source organism: Anaeromyxobacteraceae bacterium (assembly GCA_035466675.1). GTDB lineage: Bacteria > Myxococcota > Myxococcia > Myxococcales > Anaeromyxobacteraceae > Anaeromyxobacter. The sequence goes on from DATIUR010000115.1 coordinate 6,157, forward strand.
TCCCGGGGTCCCGGCCGCCCCCCTCGCCGCCCGCCCCCCGGCCCGCCAGCGAGACGTGGGACGAGCAGGCGTGGGACCGGGCCGCCGAGCGCGTGGTGGACGAGATCCGCGCCGATGGGTGGCTGAGCGCGGCCTACCTGGGAGGCTCGGTGTCGCTGGACGAGCGCACGGGGCGGGTGGACGTGACCGTCCGGCTCCGGGAGGGCCCCCGCACCACCGTCGAGTCCATCTCCTTCGAGGGAAACGCCGCCGTCTCCCTGGCGGACCTGGCCCGGGAGGCGCGCCTCGCGCCCGGCGAGCCTCTCTCTTTCGAGAAGGTCGAGGCCACCCGGGTGGCGCTCCTCCGGCTCTACCTCTCCCGCGGCTTCGCCTTCGCCCGCGTGGAGGCGCGCGCCGATCCAGACCGGGAGCGGCGGGAGGCGGCCCTCCGCTACGTCATCGAGGAGGGCCCGGAGGTCCGGATCGGGCGGGTGCTCGTCATCCCTCCGCCCGGCAAGCGCCTCCGGACGCGGGAGAGCCTGGTCCGGCGGGCCGTCGCCCTCTCGGAGGGCGACCTCTACTCCCCCGAGGCGATCGCGCGGGGCCAGGCCACGCTGCTCCGCCTGGGCGTGTTCCGCTCGGTCGGGCTCCGGCTGCAGGACCCGGACGAGAAGGAGGCCACCAAGGACCTGGCGGTGGACCTGGTGGAGCGGCCGTGGCAGACGTTCGCCGCCGGCGCCGGCTTCTCCATCGCCAACGGCCCGCGCGCCTTCGCCGAGTACGCGCGCCCGAACCTGGACGGCCGCGCGCTGGAGCTCACGGCGCGGGCGAAGCTGAACTACCCGCTCGCCCGGTTCCGGCCGGACCTCGAGGAGGTGGAGCCGCGCGAGCGGATCGAGGGGCGGATCGAGGCCGGCCTGCGCCAGCCCCGGCTGGAGGACCTGCCCGTCCCGTACGCGTGGCGCGGCGACCTGCTGGGCGAGATCCTCCACCGCCGGGCCTACGACCTCGACCGGGTCTCGGGCGTGGCCGGCGCGGACCTCGAGATCACCTCGCGCACGATCGGCTCGCTCCAGCTCGAGCTGGAGGTGGCCGACATCACGCCGAAGGAGACGAACGTGGCCCTCTCCCGGGAGGACCTCGAGCGCCTCCGCTTCGGGGTGGGGGTCACCACGCTCTGGTCCCTGCGGCCCTCCCTCACCCTCGACTTCCGCGACAACGTGGTCCACCCGAGGTCGGGCTGGTTCGCCACGGGCGCCGCCGAGCTGGCCCGATCGGCCGGCCGGGCGGGCGAGCGCGTGCTCGGGTTTCTGCCCGGCAGCGAGGTGTACACGAGCATGCTCAAGCTCTCCACCACCGTGTCCGGCTACCTCCCCATCGGGCCGGCGGCGGTGCTGGCGCTCTCGGCGCGCGGCGGGAGGATCGTGCACCTCGACGACGGCTCGACCACGCCGGTCCCGCGGCGCTTCTTCCTGGGCGGCGCGTCGACCATGCGCGGGTACGCCGAGGAGGAGATGGTGCCGGAGGACGTGCGGCCGGCGCTGCGGGAGGCGGCGCGCTGGTGCGCTTCCTCGCTGACCTCGGTGGGCTGCACCGACGCGGGCCGCGCCCTGGTGGCCGGCGACGTCCCGGTGAGCCCCGGGGGGCAGGTCTTCCTCCTCCTGAAGAGCGAGCTGCGCATCCGCCTGCGACCGAGCCTGGAGGCGGGGTTCTTCGCCGACGTCGGGAACATCTGGCTCGACCCGGACGCGTACCGCCTGCTCGATCTGCGGGTGAATCTCGGAGCGGGGATCCGGTTCGTGACGCCCATCGGTCCAGCGGCGCTCGACGTGGGGTTCAACGTGACGCCGGACCGGCTGCTCAACGAACGCATCTGGGCGCCGCACTTCGCCATCGGGCTGTTCTGATCGGGCAGCCCGTTCGGTCAGCCCGGGAACGCCTCCATCACCTCGTGGAACGTCTCGAAGGGCCGGTGGACGATGCCCCGCTCGCGGCAGTAGCGCGCCAGGGACGAGCCGCGCCGCGCGAAGACGAAGTCGGCCGCGTCGGCCGCGTGCCGGTCGCCGGTCCCGTCCCCGAGGACGACCACCTTGTGGCCGCCGGCCTGCAGGTCCCTCACCACGTGCCCCTTGCAGAAGCCGCAGAACCCGCAGTCCGGGCCGTCGAACTCGACCGCCAGGCCGGCGGGCGAGCAGGTGGCCCGGTTGGCCCGCACCTGGAGGTGGCGGCGCAGGGCCGGCGAGAGGCGCTCCAGCACCGGCTCGATGTAGGCGTCGAGGCCGGACGACACCACCAGGAAGGGCCGGTCCGCGGCCCGGCAGGCCTCGAGGAAGGGCTCGAAGCCGGGCCTGAGCTCCGCCGCGGAGCGGGCGAAGTGGGCGATCTCCTCCCGACTCGCCGTGATGGGCGCGAAGATGCGCGAGAGCAGCGCGCTGAAAGGGTAGGCGCCGGCCCGGTAGGCCGCCTCCGCCTCCTGGTAGACCCGCTCGCCGGCGAAGCGCAGGGCCACCTGGTCGCCCAGGTCCTCGGTGAGGAGCGTTCCGTCGAAGTCGCAGACGACGGCCCAGGGAGCGCGCATGGAGCGCACCTTCCTAGCGCCCGGCGCCGATCCGGTCAACCGGCGCCCCGGCCGGCCCGGTCGTGGAGCAGCCCCCAGCGCACGCCGCGGTCGGAGACGGTGAGGGCCGCAAAGCCGGTCGCCCGGAGCGCCTCGAGCACGATGGCGCAGCCGGCCACGATCACGTCCGCCCGCTTCGGCTCCATGCCGGGGAGGGACGCCCGCTCGCGCAGGGGCAGCCGGGCCAGGCGGGCGAGCAGGGCCTCCAGGTCGTCCGCGGCGAGCGCGGAGCCGTGCACGCGCGCGGCGTCGTAGGCGGGCAGCGCCTGCTTCACGGCCGAGAGGGTGGTCACGGTCCCGGCCACCGCCACCAGGCGCCCGCCCGGAGCGGAGGGGCCGGCGATGGGGCGCAGCGCCTCCCGGGCGGCGTCGCGGAGCGCGGCCAGGTCGCGCCCGCCGACGGGGTCGCTGCGGACGTGCCGCTCGGTGAGGCGGACCGCGCCCACCTGGAGGCTCCGGCGCAGGCGCGGGACGGGGCCGTCTCCCAGGGTGAATTCGGTCGACCCCCCGCCCACGTCGAGCACGGCCAGCGTGCCGCCGCCGCCGAAGTCCCGCCAGGCGCTCAGGTGGACGAGGCGCGCCTCCTCCTCGCCCGCGATGACCTCGGGCACGATCCCGGCCCGCTCCCGGGCCGCCTCGAAGAACTCGCGCCCGTTCGCGGCGTCGCGGGCGGCGCTGGTCGCCACGCACAGGATCCGGGAGGCGCCCAGGGCCCGCGCCTCGCCGGCGAAGGCGGCCAGCACCTCGACGGTCTCGCGGACGGCGGCCGGGTCGAGCCGCCCGGCGGCGTCGACGCCCCGGCCCAGGCGCGTGATCTCGGCCCGCTCCACCACCGGCGCGAAGCCGTCGCCGGCCCGCTCCGCCACGAGCAGGAGGACGGTGTTCGTCCCGACGTCGATGGCGGCGATCCGCTCCGCCATCACCGGACCAGCGGCCCCCATGCCGGCGTGGAGAGCGGGCCGGCGCCCGGGGCGACCGGGGTCTGCCGCTCGCCGGTGGGGTCCGAGACGACGAGCTCGAGCTTCCCGCCGCGGTCGCTCACGAACGCGAGCAGCCGGCCGTTCGGCGCCCAGCTCGGCTCCTCGTTGGTGAAGCCCTGGTCCTGGGTCACGCGCCGGATCCGGCCCGACGACACCTCCAGCACGAACACGTCGAAGGCCCGGCGCTCGTCGCGGGCGGTGAAGGCGACGAGGTCGCCGCGCGGGCTCCAGTCCGGCGTCTGGTTGTAGTTGCCCTGGAAGGTGAGCCTCCGGGGCTCGGACCCGTCGGCGTTCATGGCGTAGATCTGCGGCGACCCGGCCCGGGACGACACGAAGGCGATCCGCCGCCCGTCGGGCGACCAGGAGGGCGAGACGTCGATGGCGGGGTCGCGGGTGAGCCGGTGCGGGCTCGACCCGTCCGCGTTCATCACCCAGACGTCGGCGTCGTCCCCCTGCATGGTCACGAAGGCGATGCGCCGCCCGTCGGGAGAGTAGACGCCGCCCAGGGTGGCGTCGCCGACCGAGGCGAGCCGGCGGAAGCTGGAGTCCGCCAGGCGGTAGACCCACAGCTCCGGGCGGCCGCTCCGCCAGCTGGTGACCAGGATCTCCCTCCCGTCGGGGCGCCAGGCCGGGAGCAGGAGGAGCGCCTTCTCGGAGAGGAGCACGCGCAGGTTCTGCCCGTCGGCGTCGAGGAGGACCAGCTCGCGCAGGTCGCCCCGGCGGCGGATGGCGGCGATCTTCGTCCGAAAGACACCCGGCTCGCGGGTGTAGTGCTCCACCACCGCGTCGGCGAAGCGGTGGCCCAGCTCGCGCGCCTCCGAGGCGGCCACCCGGTGGACGGACTGGTGGACCTCGCGCCCGGCGCGGACCTCGAAGAGGTGCAGCTCCCCCTCGAGACCCGCCGGCGTCCGGCGGATGCCCGCCTTCACGAGCCCCTCGGCGCCCACGTCCACCCAGCGGGAGAACTTGATGGTCGGCGCGGTGAGGCCCTCGGCCGGGTCGGCCAGGAAGCCCTTCGGGTCGAGCACGTCGAAGAGGCCGGAGAGGGCGAGGTCGCCGCGGAGCACCTGGCTCACCTTCGCGGCGGCGTCCTTCGCCTCGGGCTCCGATGGGAATGGGGCGACCGCGATGGGGAGCGGCCGGAAGTTGGGCGCGCCGACGTCGATGTAGGGCCGCTGCTGGGCCAGGGCGGGGAGCGCGGTCAGCGCGGCGATGAGGAGGAGGGATCGCTTCATGGGACCAGAGGCCTCTCGTCAGATGTGGAAGTTCACGCCGAAGCCGGACTTGCGGAACCGATCGCGCACCTCGGGTGGCGGGGGCGGCAGGCGCGTCTGCCGGATGGCGCGCTCCAGCGCGGCGTCGAAGGCCGGATTGCCGGACCGCGCCTCGAACCGCCAGCCCGCGATGCGGCCGTCCGGCTCCACGTAGAGCACGACGACGGCCTTGAGGTAGAGGCGCTCCTTCTCGGAGATGGTGGCGGGGACGTTGTAGTTCGCCTGGAGGGCCTGCTTCGCGAGCGCCAGGTACCTGTCCCCCGCCTCGCCCTCGCTCGCGTCGCCCATCGGATCGCCCTCGGGGCTACCCCACCGCTCCTCCTCCACCTGCTTGCGGACGCGGGAGAGGACGTCGGAGAGCGAGCGCCCCGCACCCGGAGCGGTCCCGGCGGTGCCGGGGGCCTTCCCGCCCGGCGCCTGCGGGGCCGGAGCCGCCGCGGCGAGCGGCGGGGCGACCGGGGCGGCCGGGGCCGGCGGAGGCGGAGCCGCCTCCTTGCGCGGCAGCCACTCGGGCGGCCGGGCCTCCCCGAGCCGGACCAGGCGCGCCACGATGGGCTTCTGCTCGAGGTCGATGGCCGGCCCGCCGCGCGAGGCGGCCACCGCGATCAGCGCCGCGTGCACCGCCGCGGAGAGGAGGACGGCCGGCCAGATGCGGTCGTGGCGGCCGAGCGCGGTGGCGGGCGCCTGCATCTACCTCTCGCCCTCGCCTTCCCGGCGGGGCCGGACCTGGTCCGGCCGTGGGTCGGTGATCATCCCGACGTTCACGATGCCCGCCCGCTGGACGGTGGCCATCACCTCCACCACGAAGCCGTAGGGCAGGGTCTTGTCGGCCATGAGGAA
>DATIUR010000116.1:0-4072 GCA_035466675.1 Anaeromyxobacteraceae bacterium
GAGCCTTCGTGCGCCTGACCTTATAGGCGGGCGCTCGCGCGAGGGTCAAGCCGCGGGGGTGGCTCGCGCCCTCCGCTTCGCGCCCGCTTCGGGCGTCCCCGAATGGGCCGTCCCGGACGAGGCTGGAGCGTTCGCGAGCGCTCCGCACCGCCCCCCCCGTTCCGGGCGGGAGGCTACCAATCACCGTCCAGCTATGCTCTCATGCGCGCCGGCATCCACCAGAAGTCACGTTCTCACGCAAGGGAGAGACCGAATGACGCGAGCGAACTTCACGGCGGTGCTCCTGGCGCTGGGCCTGGCGCTTCCATTCGCGGCTGCTGCGGAGGACGCCGGCGTCTTCAAGGTTCCCGGCACCGACAGCACCATCAAGTTCTACGGGTACGCGCAGCTGGACGGCACGGTGGACTTCGGCGCCCGCACGCCCGACATCGAGAACTACGATTGGGCCACGATCCTGCCCGCGGTTCCGGCGGACGACACGGTCGACGCCGACCGGTCGCCCCAGACGTACCTCACCGCCCGGACGAGCCGCTTCGGCATCATCACGAGCACGCCCACCAAGGCCGGCGCCGTCGGCGTGAGGCTGGAGGGCGACTTCAACGGCCCGAACGGCTTCCAGTCGGAGACGTACACCAACTCGGTGGTGTTCCGCCTGCGCCACGCCTACGGCACGTTCCGCGGCCTGCTCGTGGGCCAGACCTGGAGCACGTTCCTCGACCTCGGCGCCGCCCCCGACACGGTGGACTTCAACGGTCCGGGCTCGCTCGCCCTGGTCCGCAACCCCATGATCCGCTACACGCTCGGCTTCTCGCCGGCCATGAACCTCCAGCTCGCGGTGGAGAACAACCGCGGCCAGCAGTACGGCCCGAGCGAGCGGTTCCAGACGGTCCCCGACCTGCACGCCAACCTCACCTACGGCGCGAAGTGGGGCCACGTGTCGCTGCGCGGCGTCGGCCAGACCTACACGCGACAGGTCGGCGCGGCCGGGAGCGAGGAGAACAAGAGCAAGCTCAGCGTGGCCGGCGCCCTCTCCTGCTCCCTGAAGATCGGCGGCGACACGCTCGTGGCGCAGTTCTCCGGCGGCCCGGGCATCGGCCGCTATCTGCTCAACGCCCTCGGCGCCGGCGACGCCAACACCCTCGGCTTCGTGAACGTCGACGCCAGCGACGAGATCCAGCTCTGGACGGTCTACGCCTACCACGTGGGCTTCACGCACGTGTGGCGCCCGGGCCTCCGCTCCAACGCCGTCTGGAGCCAGACGTTCATCCAGGACGCGGAGATCGACGGGGTCGCGGCCACCAACGCCACCCAGGAGCAGCTCATGCAGCTCTTCGTGAACACCTTCTACTCGTTCGCGAAGAACGCCGAGGTCGGCGTCGAGTACTCCTTCGGCCGCTGGACGTCCTTCGGGACGCCCGAGCTGCAGGGCACGCAGAACCGCCTCAGCTTCTCGCTCCACTACAACTTCTTCTAGTCGAGCGAGGCGAGGCTTCGTCCGGGGCCGCGGTCCGCATCGGGCCGCGGCCCCGCCGTCTCACGGACCCGAGAGCGCCGCCAGCGCCCCGAGCCCGACGTACACGGCGGCGCTCAGGTAGCGACGCCGCCCGGCCACGGCCGGGTGCCGCCGGAGCCAGCCGCCCACGGTCCCGGCGAGCAGCGCGTAGGCGCTGTCGCTCGCCACGGCCAGCCCCAGGAACAGCCCGCCCAGGAGCAGCATCTGCATCCAGGCCGCGCCTCGCGCGGGGTCCACGAACTGGGGCAGGAAGGCCAGGAAGAAGAGCGCCGTCTTGGGGTTCAGCACCGCCACCACGAAGGCCTGGCGGAAGACGCTCCCGGGCGCCTCCGGCGGCGCCTCGCCGGCCCGCCCCTCCCCCTCCTTCTCCGCCCCGCGGACCAGGCTCGCGACGCCCAGGAAGACGAGGTAGGCGGCCCCGGCGTACCTCACGGCGGCGAAGGCCAGGGGCGAGGAGGCGAGCAGGGCGGCCAGGCCGAGCACGCCGGCGGCGGCGTGGACGGCGTTGCCGGATCCGATCCCCAGGACCGAGACCAGTCCGGCGCGCCGGCCCTGGGAGAGGCTGCGGGCCACGATGAAGAGCACGGCCGGGCCGGGCACGAGGATGAGCGCGGCGCTGGCGGCGAGGAACAGCGCCAGCCTGCCCGGGTCCACGATCACGCGGCGCCCCGCTCAGCCGGCCAGCGCCTGGAGCGCCCAGAGCGCCCCCATCCCGGCGGCGATGGTGAAGAGGACGTTGCGCGTGACGAGCGCGACCCCGCCGGCGACCACCCCGGCCCACAGGCGCAGGTTGTCCGGGGCGAGGTGCGGCGCCCCGTCCCGGACCACCAGCTCCGGCAGGATGATGGCCGACAGGACGGCATAGGGCACGAGCCGCAGCGCGCGGGCGAGGAGCGGCGGCGTGCGGGCGTGCGCCAGCAGGGCGATGAACGACAGCCGGGTGGCGAAGGTGACGAGCCCCGCCAGGACCAGCGCCGGCATCCAGCTCACGCTCCCCTCCTCTCCGCCGCGAGCCCCACCGCGATGCCGGCCACGGCCGAGAGCATGAGCCCGAGCTTGTAGGGCAGCCCGGCCGCCAGCACCGCCAGGACCCCGGCCGAGATCGCCGCCGCGCCGCCGCCCCGGTCCTTGAGCGACGGGAGCACCAGGGCGATGAAGGTGAGCGGCAGGGCGAAGTCGAGCGACCAGCTCCTCGGGACGAGCGCCCCGAAGAACACGCCCAGGGCGGTGCTCGCCTGCCAGGTGGTCCACAGGGCCAGGCCCGCTCCCAGGAAGTACCAGTGGCGCAGGGGCGAGACCTCGCCGCCCTGCCCGTCGCGCCGGTACCTCGAGATGGCCACCGCGTAGGCCTCGTCGGTGAGGAGGTACGACAGGATCCCCTTCCAGCCGGGGCCGAGGTGCTTCACGTAGGGCGCCACCGAGGCGCTGTAGAGGGCGTGCCGCAGGTTGACGAGGAAGACGGTCGTCACCACCGCCACCGCCGGCGCGCCCTCGTGGATGAGCTGCGCGGCGATGAACTGGGCCGAGCCGGCGAAGACCACCGACGACATGGCCTGCGCGGTGAAGGGCGGCAGGCCCGCGCCCAGGGCCACGACGCCGTAGATCATCCCGAACGGGATGACCCCGAGCAGGATGGGCGCCTCGTCGCGGCAGCCGAGGAGGAACTCGCGCCTTCGCGACGGAAAGGGCGGGCGGTCCGGCACGCGGGGACGATACACCAGATGCGGCCGGCACCGCCGGAGGCTATGCTGGCGCGACCATGGGATCGGACGAGACGCGACCGGCGCGGCGGGGCCACCTCGCCTCCGGGGCCGCCGCGGCGGGCCGGGCGGCGGCGCTCGCGCTCCTGGCGGCCGCCGGCTGCGGAGCCGTCAAGATCGTTCCCCTGGGGCCGGACGCCGCGGCCTCCCCGAGGCCGCCGGACTGCGCCGTCGAGTTCCTCGCCCGGACGCCCGAGCGCGCCCACGTCGAGCTGGCCGAGCTCACCACCCACCTGACGGTGATCCCCGCGGGCGGGCCGCTGGAGGTGCTGCGGGAGCCCGCCTGCCGGCTGGGCGCCGACGCGGTGGTGGTGACGAGGAAGCTCGTCACCAACGAGATGGGCCACGTGCTCGTGTCGGGCGTCGCCATCCGGTGGCGCGTGGATCAGACGCCCCCGGAGCCCAGCTCCCAGTAGAAGCGCTTGTTGTCCCTCCCCTTGTTGTCGAACCTCGCGATCCGGGCGGGCCCGATCTCGCCCGTCGCGTGCACGTGGGTCCCGCCGCACGCCTGCGCGTCGAAGCCCTCGATCTCGACGATCCGCACCCGGCCGCCCACCACGGGAGGGAGCACGTTGAGGGTCCGGACCAGGTCCGGCCGCCTGCGGAACTCGTCCTCGCCGATGACCGAGGACGACACCGCCAGCCCGCGGGCGATCACCTCGTTGACGCGCCCCTCGAAGCCGGGGATCCCGTCGCGCGAGAAGCCCTCCAGCCGGAAGTCGATGCGGGATCGGTCCGGGCCGATCTGGACGCCGGTGATGACGCCGCCGAGATGGCGGAAGGCCACCGCGTTCACGAC
>DATIUR010000117.1:0-2330 GCA_035466675.1 Anaeromyxobacteraceae bacterium
GGAGGTCGAGGTGCCGGGCCAGGACGCCGAGCAGGGCCACGTTGAGGCTGCGCCGGTTCGCGAGCCTCGACTCCTCCACCGCGTCGGGCGGGACGAGCAGGCCGCCGGGGCGGAGCATCGAGCGGGTGACCTCGATCTCGCTCGGGGCCAGCACCACCAGGAAGTCGGCCTCCCCGCGCGTCACCATGGGGGATAGCACCTCGGGGCCGAAGCGGACGTCGCTCGTCACCGAGCCGCCGCGCTGGCTCATCCCGTGGATCTCCGCCTTCTTCACGTCGTGGCCGGCGCGGAAGACCACGTCGGCGAAGATGTCCGAGGCCTTGATGACCCCCTGGCCGCCCAGGCCGGCGAAGACCACGTTCGTCACGGGACGGGCCGCCTCAGGCATCGGCCGGCTCCGCGCAGGCGGCGCAGGCCTGGGCCTGGGCCGCGCGCTTCTCGGCGGCGGCCTTCTCGTAGCCCCGGATGTCGGCCGCGGCGAGGATGCAGGGGCGCCGGGCCACGATGACCGACAGCTCCCGCCGCCCCAGCCGGTCGACGAGGAGCTTCTCCCATCCCTTCGGGTCGGCGATCGGGTCCACCACGTCCACGTTCGGGACGCCCAGGGCGCGGGCGATCCCCTCGATGGAGAGCTTGCCGGTGGGGTCGTGCTCCAGGGTGCGGCCGGTGCCGGGGTGCTCCTGCTGCCCGGTCATGGCGGTGGTGCCGTTGTCGAGCACCACCAGGACGTGGCCGGTGGGGGGCGGGTTGTAGATCATCTCGATGAGGCCGTTCACGCCGGAGTGCACGAAGGTCGAGTCGCCGATGACGGAGACGACGCGCCTCGCCTCCGCCTCGGGGAGGACGTGCCGCAGGCCCAGGCCCACCCCGACGGAGGCGCCCATGGCCACGCAGGTGTCCATGCCCTGGTAGGGCGGGAGGACGCCCAGCGTGTAGCAGCCGATGTCGCCCGCCACGATGCAGTCGAGCTTGCGGATGGTGCCGTAGACCGGGTGGTAGGGGCAGGCCTCGCAGAGCTGGGGAGGCTTCCCGCGGGGCGGCTCCGGCTCGGCCGCGCCGTCGCGGGCCAGGATCCGGCGCACCCGCTCGACCGAGAGCTCGCCGAAGCGGAACGCCTCCGGCTTCGACTCGACCGGGATGCCGGCGGCCCGCAGGGCGTCCGCCAGGTAGGGGTCGCCCTCCTCCACCACCAGGCAGCGGCCCACGCTGCGCGAGAAGGCGCGGACCTTCTCGACCGGGAGCGGGTGCAGGATCTTGAGCTCGAGGATGCTCGCCCCGGGCGCGGCCTCGCGGGCATGGCGGGCGGTGACGCCGGCGGTCACGATCCCGAGCTGCCGGTCCCCCTCGATCCAGACGGCCAGGGGAGAGCCCTCCGCCCATTCCTTGAGGCCCGTCAGCTTCTGGCGCAGGCGGCGGTGGGCGGGCCGGGCGTAGGCCGGGATCATGACGCGGCCGGGGATGTCCCGCTCGAAGCGGGGCTCGGGGCCGGGCACCGGCGGCCGCCGGACCACCACCGTCCGGGAGTGGCAGATGCGCGTGGTCATCCGCAGGAGCACCGGCAGGCTCCACCGCTCGCTCATCTCGAAGGCGGCCAGGGCGAGGTCGTAGGCCTCCTGGGAGTCGGAGGGCTCGAGCATGGGGAGGCCCGCCGCCACCGCGTAGTGCCGGTTGTCCTGCTCGTTCTGCGAGGAGGCCATGCCCGGGTCGTCGGCGGAGATCACCACCAGCCCGCCCTGGACGCCCGTGTAGGCGGCCGTGAAGAGCGGGTCGGCCGCGACGTTCACGCCCACGTGCTTCATGGTGACGAGCGTGCGGGCGCCGCCGAAGGCGGCCCCGAGCCCCACCTCGAGGGCCACCTTCTCGTTCGGGGCCCACTGGGCCCGGCCGCCCAGCGCGGAGAAGGCTTCCAGGATCTCGGTGGAGGGCGTGCCGGGGTAGCCGGTCCCGAGTCGCACCCCGGCGTCCTTCGCGGCCGCCGCCACGGCCTCGTCACCGCTCAGCAGACGTCTTTCCATCGATGCGATTTCCTCGGGCAGCGCGCCGCGGGACGTGCAGTCCGCCCCGGTCCGGGGTAAAAGCCGACCGGTCGCGACGCCCTTCGACGTGGACCGCGGATGATACCTCGATGGCCCGGACGCTGCCCATCCCCACCCTCGACCGCCTGCTCGCCGAGGCGCGGGCGGTCGGCCCCCGGCGGATCGTGGTGGCCGCGGCCGAGAGCGACACCGCCCTGGCGGCGGCCGCCCTGGCCCGACGGCAGCGGATCGCGGACGTGGTGCTCACGGGCGACCGGGCCGGCGTGGAGGCGCGCCTGCGCGCGCTGGGCGAGG
>DATIUR010000118.1:0-11487 GCA_035466675.1 Anaeromyxobacteraceae bacterium
GACGGGGAGGGCCTTCACCGGAGGGCCGATCGCTCGTCGGATCCCGGCGGCGAGCCTCCCCGGCCACCGTCTCCCGACGCGGCGCGGACGAGCCCGGGCCCGCGCGCTTGCTCGCCGGGGCGCGGACCGTTCCCGCCGAAGCCGGAACCGTCGCCGCGTGCCCGGAACCCCTGCGGCAACGCAAACCAGCCGAGCGGGATCCTCGGGGACTGCTGCGGCTGGACATGCGTCGCACCGCAGCTGCCAGGGAAGCGGCAGGCCCTCGCCGACGGCTCGCCGCGCGGCGCGGGCCCGGGACTCGCCGCGCCGAGAACGGCAGCCGCCGGCGGGACAGGGACCCACGAAGGGAACGCCTCCCCCGCGGGGCCCGTGGGCGCGCCGGGCAGCGCGGAGCCGCCGCGCGATTCGCGCCCGGTCGTCTGGAGAGCGCCCCGCGCAGGACCGGGCGCGCGCCCCGGCGCCGGCGTTATCCTCGCCGCCCACCCCGCGGCCGATCCCGGAGGCCTCCATGCCCAACGCCCTCTTCCGCACCCCGGAGCCCCGCAACGAGCCGGCGCTCTCCTACGCCCCGGGCTCGCCGGAGCGCGCCGCCCTGAAGGCGCAGCTCGACGAGCTCGCCTCGCAGGAGATCGAGATCCCGCTCGTGATCGGCGGGCGAGAGGTCCGCACCGGCCGCCTGGCCGAGGCGCGCGTGCCCCACCGGCACGCGCAGCGCCTGGCCCGCTGGCACCAGGCCGGCCCGGACGAGGTGCGTGCCGCGGTCGACGCCGCGCTGGCGGCGCGGAGGGAATGGGCGGCCATGGACCCGCACGACCGGGCGGCCGTCTTCCTCAAGGCGGCCGACCTGCTCTCCGGGCCGTACCGGCAGGTGCTGAACGCCGCCACCATGCTGGGCCAGTCGAAGACGGCCCACCAGGCCGAGATCGACTCGGCCTGCGAGATCTGCGACTTCTGGCGCTTCAACCCGCACTTCGCCGAGCGGCTCCTCGCCGAGCAGCCCCTCTCGCCGCCGGGCCAGTGGAACCGGGTCGAGTACCGGCCGCTCGAGGGGTTCGTCCTCGCCGTGACGCCCTTCAACTTCACCTCCATCGCGGCGAACCTGCCCACCGCGCCGGCGCTCCTGGGCAACGCCGTGGTGTGGAAGCCGGCCTCGAGCGCGGTCTACTCCGCCTGGTTCGTGATGAAGGTGCTCGAGGCCGCCGGCCTCCCGCCCGGCGTGGTGAACTTCGTGCCCGGGCCGGGTCGGACCGTGGGCGACGCCGCCCTGGCCAGCCCGGAGCTGGGCGGCCTCCACTTCACCGGCTCGACCTCCACCTTCCACGGCATGTGGCGGACCATCGCCGACAACCTGGGGCGCTACCGGTCCTACCCGCGGATCGTGGGGGAGACGGGAGGGAAGGACTTCGTCTTCGTCCACCCGTCCGCCGACGTGGATGCCGCCGCCACCGCCCTGGTGCGCGGGGCCTTCGAGTACCAGGGCCAGAAGTGCTCGGCCGCCTCGCGGGCCTACGTGCCGGAGGGGCTCTGGCCCCGGCTGCGGGAGCGCCTGCTCGGGATGGTGGCGGAGATCCGGATGGGCGAGGTGGAGGACTTCCGCAACTTCATGGGGGCGGTGATCGACCGCGACGCCTTCCAGTCCATCGGAGGGTACCTCGAGCGGGCCCGCGCCTCCCCGCAGGCGAGGATCCTGGCCGGGGGCGGCCGCGACGACTCCCGGGGCTTCTTCGTCGAGCCGACCGTGGTGCAGACCGAGAACCCGCGCTTCGAGCTGATGCAGGAGGAGATCTTCGGCCCGGTGCTCACCCTCTGGGTCTACCCCGACGCCCGCCTGGACGAGGCGCTCGAGCTGTGCGCCACCACCAGCCCCTACGGCCTCACCGGCGCGATCTTCGCGCGCGACCGGGACGTCGTCGCCCGGCTCTCCCGGGTGCTCGCCGACGCGGCCGGGAACTTCTACGTGAACGACAAGCCGACCGGGGCGGTGGTGGGGCAGCAGCCCTTCGGCGGCGCGCGGGCCTCGGGCACGAACGACAAGGCCGGCTCGATGGCGAACCTGCTCCGCTGGACCTCGATGCGGGCCATCAAGGAGACCTTCGACCCGCCGCGCCGCTTCGAGTACCCCTTCATGCGAGAGGCGTAGGGGGGGCGGGCTCGGGCGGCCGGAGGCTCGACCCCGGCCCCGGCTCGACCGAGGCACGCCGCACGTAGCGGGCGAGCAGCCAGCCTCCCACCAGGACGGAGAGGTAGGTCGTCGCCGTCCGCCACAGCAGCGTGAAGGGCGCCAGCAGGGACGCCGGCACGAGCGGGGCCATGAGGACGGCCGAGGTGACCTCGGCCCCGCCGCTCGCGCCCGGGGTGGGGAAGAAGTAGAGGAGCACGTTCAGGAACGCCTGGGTCGCCAGCAGCTGGACCAGCGGCGGGTCGAGGCCGAGCGCCCGCGCCGACAGGTACCCGGCGAAGTAGCGGTTCCCGAAGACGAGCACCGACAGGCCCACCGAGAGGAGAAACCTCGCCCAGTGCCCCCGCCCCATCGCCGCGATGGAGACGCCGCACTGGTCGAGCACCTCGCCCAGCCGATCCGCGAATCGCGCCCGGACGTGCCTGCGGTGGAGCCAGCCGGCCGCGCGAGAGAGGGTGCGGCGCGCCCCCGCCGGGTGGACGAGCGTCGCCAGGCCGATACCGGCCAGCGTCCCGAAGGCGGCGACCGCGAGGAGGAAGGGCGAGGAGGCCTCCACCCCGGGGACGGCCCCGCCCGCCGCGGCGGCCCACAGGGCCACGCTCAGCGCGAAGTAGAAGACGAGCGTGGAGAGGAACGTCAGGAAGAGCATGGTCAGGGACTGCGCCACCGTGGCCCCTTCCCGGGCCAGGGCGTACACCTGCGCGATGCCGCCGCCCGTCTGCGACGGCGTCACGGCGCCCATGAACGCGCCCACCGCGCAGTTGCGGACGCACGCACCGTAGGTCACGTCCGGGGACAGGACGCGGGCGAAGAGCCACAGGCGCAGCCCGGAGACGACCCAGTCCGCCGGCGGAGCGAGCAGGAGCGTGAGGAGGAACGCCGGCGAGGCGCGCGCCAGCGCCTCGGGAAGCGACGACGGCGTGGAGGTGGCGAAGAACACCCCCGCCGTGGCGGCGATGCTGAGCAGGACGAAGGCGGTCAGGCCGCGGCGCACCGGCGACTCCTTGGGGGCGGAGTGAGCCGGTCCATCCGGCCGCGCGCGACCCTACCCTCGGGTCGGCCGGCCCGCAAGGACGAGGCGCGGCGAGGCGCGGCGCCTCATCGCGCCGCCGGCGCCTGCGCCCTGTACCCGAAACCGCGTCCACCGCGAAGGGGCCGGCCCCGCACGGTCAGGTCGCGAGCGTCGCCTTGCAGCTCGCGTGCGCGGCCGTGCTCGTCCGGCCGCGTCACGGACCCTGGCGGGCAGTGGCCGTCGACGGGAGGAACGGCGGCAGGACGATCCGCATCGTGGTCCCCACCCCCGCCACGCTCTCCGCGGAAAGGGAGCCCCCGTGCGCCTCGGCGATCCGCCGCGCCAGCGCCAGCCCCAGGCCCACGCCACCGGTCCCGCGCGCGCGGCTCCGGTCGGTCCGGAAGAAGGGGGTGAAGAGGCGGGGCAGGTCGGCCGCCTCGATCCCGATCCCGCGGTCGCGCACCTCCACGACGGCGCCCTCCGCCGAGCCCCGGACGGAGAGACCCACCGCCGCCGGCGCCTCGGAGTACTTGCGCGCGTTGTCGAGCAGGTTGGCGAGGAGCCGGCGGAGGAGATCCGGATCGCCCTCGACCTCGGGGAGGCCGCCCTCCACGGAAAGATCGAGCTCCCGATCCGGGGCCTCGGCGCGGAACCGCTCCGCCGCCTCCCGGGCGAGCGCCGCGAGGTCCACCCGCTCCCGCCGCAGCGGCAGGCCCCCCGCCCGCGCCGCGTCGAGCCGGGCGGTGGCGAGGACGGCCTCGACCAGGCGGTCCATCTCGGACAGGTCCGCCCCGATCTCGCCCAGGTAGCGGCGCGCCCGCTCGAGATCGCCCTCCGCGGCCAGCTCGAGCGCCACGCGGATGCGGGCGAGCGGCGTGCGGATCTCGTGCGAGACGTTGGCGAGCAGCTCCCGCTCGCCGCGCACGAGCCGCTCCAGCCGCTCGGCCATCTCGTCGAAGGCCCGCGACAGCTCCCCCACCTCGCCGCCCGCCTCCACCCCCGCCCGCGCCGAGAGATCGCCCCGGCCCAGCGCCCGGGCGGTGCGGGTGAGCCGCTCGAGCGGCGCCGCGATCGACCGGGCCAGCGGGAGCGAGCCGAGCGCGAGCGCCACCAGCACCGCCCCGAGGAAGAGGGCGGCCCGCACCAGCGGCGGCGAGCGGTGCGAGGCCGACGCCACCAGCGTCCCGCGCCCGCCCGGGATGGGGGCGGCCCAGGTGAGCCCGCGGCCCCGCACGTGGACGGGCCCGTCCGCGGCGCGCGCCTCGACCTCCGGCGGGAGCGGCGGCGGCGGCTCCACCCCGCTCGCCACCACCCGACCGCCGGGCGCGAAGGCGGCCGCGTCCACCCCGAGCCGCTCGCGCACGCGCACCAGCTCCGCCCGGAGCCGGGCCGGATCGTCCCAGAGCTCGGCCGCGCGCTCCGCCGCGAGCGCCATCGCGCCCCTCGGGTCGGCCTGGACCGGGAAGCTCCGCCCCAGGGCCCAGCCGGCGATGCCGACGGCCAGCGCCACCAGGAAGAGCAGGAGGAGCCCGTGCAGGACGACGCGGCGGAAGAGCGAGCCGTGCCACAGCCGGCGCTCCCGGCCGTGCCGGTGGCTCATGGCGTCACTCCCCCTCCCCGGCGAGCAGGTAGCCCAGGCCGCGCACGGTCTTGAGGAGCCGCGGCCGCTTCGGATCGTCCCCCAGCTTCTGGCGGAGCCGCGACACGTGCACGTCGACGGAGCGGTCGAAGGACTCCTCGGCGCTTCCCTTGGCCAGCTCCATGAGCTGCTCGCGCGTGAGCACGCGGCCGGCGCGGCGGGCCAGCGCCTCGAGCAGCGCGAACTCGTAGCCGGTGAGGGCGATCTCCTTCCCCCGGAGCGTGGCGCGCCGCGAGGCCGGGTCGAGCCGCAGGGCCCCCACCCGCACCGCCTCGCGGGAGGGTCCGGCCCGCCCCCGCGCCCGGCGCACCACCGCCCGGATCCGCGCCAGGAGCTCCCGCGGGGAGAAGGGCTTCGCCAGGTAGTCGTCCGCGCCGAGCTCGAGCCCCAGGACCCGGTCCGCCTCCTCGCCGCGGGCGGTGAGGACCAGGATGGGGACGTCGGACCGGGCCCTGAGCTCCCGGCAGACGTCCAGCCCGTCCTTGCCCGGCAGCATCAGGTCGAGCAGCACGGCGTCGAAGCGGCCGCGCGACGCCTCGTCCAGGCCCCGGCGCCCGTCGGCCACGTGGGTCACGACCAGGCCGTGGCCCTCCAGGTACTCGCGCGTGAGCGTGGCGAGGCGGAGGTCGTCCTCGACGAGCAGGACCGCGAGCGACGGGTCGGTGGACACCGCCGGCATTCTACCCCCGGCCCCGGGTCCGCCCCCTCCCCCGCCGGCGCGGAGGAGGAGGCCGGGCCCGATCACGGCTCGCCCGCGTGCCGGTGCAGCTTGCGCGAGACCCGGGCCCGCTGCTCCGGCGTGAGGGTGGCGTGCACCTCGACGGCGGCGTCCACGCCCTGGTGCGCCAGGGCCCGGACCTCCTCGATGCGGGCGTCCACCAGGGCGTGCAGCCTGGCCGCGTCCGGCCGCTCCGAGTCCCACTGCGCGAGGATCTCGCGGTGGGTCTCTCCGCGCGTGCCCCGCAGCCTCGCCCCCTCCGAGAGGAGGCGATCCTTCGCCGCGTGGATCCGCTGGCGCTGCTCGGGCGTGGCGTCGAGGTCGTCGAGCGCGTCGTCCACCCGGTCGGTCACGAAGGCGGCCACCTCGGCCGGGTCGCGGCCGTGGGCGTGTCCGCCGCACCCTCCGCGGAAGCCCGCCAGGAGCGCGATCGCGGCGATGCCGGCGGCGCCGCCGGCGAGCGTCTTCTTCCAGTTCATCTCGTGCCTCCTCCGGCCCTCGGGCCGGTCTCGCGCCGCCTTCGGCGGCGGCGACGGTGCCAGGATGGCGGCGCGGTCTTGAGCGGGCTTGTTCCGCGCTTGAAGAAACGTTAAGCCCTCGCCTCCGTGAGCCTGGTGGTCGCCAGCCAGCTTCGACTCGCCCACGGGCCGCGGGTGGTGCTCGGGGGAGCCTCCTTCTCGATCGGCCCGCACGACCGGGTCGGGCTGGTCGGCCCGAACGGATCCGGGAAGTCGTCGCTCCTGGGCATCCTCTCGGGCGCGCTCGCCCCCGACGCGGGGGCGCTCACCTGGCGACGCGGGGCGCGGGCGGGGTACCTGCCGCAGGAGGTGGCGGCGCTGCCCGCCGGACCGCTCGCCGAGGTGGTGCTGGCCTCCGTCCCGGGCCGCGCCGCGCTGGAGGAGCGACTGGCCGCCACCGAGGCCGCGCTCGCCTCCGCGGCGGAGCAGGCGGAGCAGCTCGAGCTCTCCGAGGCGCTGGCGGCGCTGCACGAGGAGCTGGATCACTTCGAGGAGCACTACGGGCGGAGGCGCGCCGAGCGGATCCTGGCCGGGCTCGGCTTCTCGCAGGCGGACCTGGCCCGCGAGGTGGGCACGCTCTCGGGCGGCTGGCGGATGCGGGCCGCGCTGGCGTGCCTCCTCCTCCAGGACCCGGACCTGCTCCTGCTCGACGAGCCCACGAACCACCTCGACGTCCCGACCCTGGAGTGGTTCGACGCGTTCCTGGCCGCCTCCCGCAAGGCCCTGGTGCTGGTCAGCCACGACCGCGAGTTCCTGAACCGGCAGATCGGCCGCGTGCTCGCCCTGGAGCCCGAGGGGCTGCGTGCCCACGCCGGCGACTTCGACGCCTACCGGCGGTGGCGCGCCGAGGAGGCGGACCGGCTGGCCGCCCAGGCCAGGCGCCAGGAGTCCCGCCGGGCGGAGCTGCAGGGCTTCATCGAGCGGTTCGGGGCCAAGGCCAGCAAGGCCTCGCAGGCCCGCTCGAAGCAGAAGATGCTCGACCGGATGGAGGAGGTGGCGGTGCACGACGCGCGCGCCACGCTCCGTTTCCGGTTCGCCGAGGCGCCGCGCTCCGGCCGCGAGGTGCTCCGGTTCGAGGGGGTGTCGCGGTCGTTCGGCTCGACCTCCGTCTACCGGTCCCTCGACGCCACCGTGCTCCGCGGCGAGCGCATCGGCGTCATCGGGCCGAACGGGGCCGGGAAGTCCACCCTGCTCAAGCTCGCCGCCGGGGCGCTCCCGCCCGACTCGGGCGAGGTCCGGCTCGGCCACGGGGTGGTGGCCGGCTGGTACGCCCAGCACCTCTTCGAGCGTCCCGAGCACGGCGGCGCCGAGGCCCACGCCACGGGCGCGCTCGACCCCGGCCGCACCGTCCTCGAGACGCTGTGGGCGGTGGTCCCGGACAGGGGCGAGGCCTTCGTCCGGGGGGTGGCGGGCGCCTTCCTCTTCTCCGGGGACGACGTGGAGAAGCGGGTGGGCGTCCTCTCCGGCGGGGAGCGGGCCCGGGTGGCGCTGGCGCGGCTGCTGCTCGTGCCGGCGAACCTGCTCCTCCTCGACGAGCCCACGAATCACCTCGACCTCGATTCCTCCGAGGCGCTGGTGGCGGCGCTGCGCGAGTACCGCGGGACGCTGCTCTTCGTCTCGCACAACCGGAGCTTCGTGAACGGGCTCGCCACGGCCATCTGGGAGGTGAAGGAGGGCGGCGTCCTCCCCTGCCCCGGGAACCTCGACGACTGGGGGTACCACCAGCGCCAGCTCGGGGCGGACGGCGCGACGGCCGACGGGCCGGGCTCGCCGCCGGGGGCCGGCCAGGACCGGGGCGACGAGCGCCTTCGCCGGCGCGCCGAGGCGGAGGCCCGGAACGCGCGCTACCGCCTGGAGAAGCCGCTCCGCGACGAGATCGCGGCGCTGGAAGCCCGCATCGAGGGGCTGGAGCGGGAGGAGCGCGAGGCGGCGGCGAGCCTGGCGGACCCCGCGCTCTACGCGGACTTCGCGCGCGCGAGACCCCTCATCGACCGGCAGCGCGCGGTCCGGGAGGAGCTGGCCGCGCTCTACGCGCGGTGGGAGGAGGCGCAGGAGCGGCTGGCCGCCCTCGGCGGGCCCGCCTGACGGTGGAGCCCGCTACCTCTTCGCCGCCGCCAGGGCCGACTCGTAGTCGGGCTCCTGCCCGATCTCCGGGACGAGCTGCGTGTAGGTGACCACGTCCTTCTCGTCGATCACCACCACCGCCCGCGCCGTGATGCCCGCGAGCAGCCCGTCCTGGATGAGGACGCCGTAGTCCTTGGCGAAGCCCTTGCCCCGCATCAGGGTGAGCGGGACCACGTTGTTCAGCCCCTCGGTCGTGCAGAAGCGCTTCGCGGCGAAGGGGAGGTCGGCGGAGACCACCAGCACCACCGTGTTGGCGAGCGAGCCGGCCCGCTCGTTGAACTTGCGCGTCGAGGTCGCACAGGTGGGCGTGTCGAGGCTCGGCACGATGTTCAGGATCTTGCGCTTGCCCTTGTAGTCCGCGAGCGACACGTCCTTGAGATCTCCCGTGGTCAGCTTGAAGTCCGGGGCCTTCGAGCCGACCTTC
Source organism: Anaeromyxobacteraceae bacterium (assembly GCA_035466675.1). Taxonomy (GTDB): domain Bacteria; phylum Myxococcota; class Myxococcia; order Myxococcales; family Anaeromyxobacteraceae; genus Anaeromyxobacter. The sequence goes on from DATIUR010000118.1 coordinate 8,615, forward strand.
GGAAGCTCGCCGTTCGTGTGGATCGGGTTGCCCTTGTGCGTCACCTGAGCCATCCTCGCCCTCCTTCCCTGCGGGCGCCGCGCGGGGCGCCCCTTCGAGTGAAGAGAACCTTTCGCTTGCCCCCTACCGCGCGAGTGTAACGGCTCGCCCGTCGGTCCGCTCGCCCGATGGCGTCCCGGTCGCGCCGCCGGAGCCCCAGGTGGGACGCGAAACCGGGCCGCCGTCCCCGTGTTCCAGGAGTCGCCCAACCCACCAGGAGAGGTCCCATGCGTACCCTCGGCATCACCCTCGCCCTTCCGCTCTTCCTCGCCGCCTGCGGCGGATCCGGGACCGAGCAGGCCTTCCGCGACGCGGCGCCCAGCGCCGCGGCGCTCTCCGTCGACGTCGACGCCTCGCCGCCGGCGGGCTCCCCGTCGTCGTCCCTGATGGGGACCGGCGACCTTCCCGGGGATGTCTGTCACCCGCACCTGTTCGTGCGCACGCAGCGGCTCGCCGCACGCCTGAACCAGCACGTCCTCATGGCCCTGGCGCGGATGGAGTCGGTGATGCAGCGCGCCCCCGCCATCGCCACCGACGAGACCTTCGTGTGGCAGGAGACGCGCGGCGAGGTGGAGGTCCGGTTCACCATGACCCGTCCGTCCGAGACGGTCTACACCTGGAACCTGGAGCTCAGGCCCGCGGGCGCGACCGACTGGACGAGCGTCTTCCGCGGCGACGTCGACCGCGCCGGCGCCACCGCCCCGCACCAGGGGGCCGGCGAGATGACCATCGACCTCGCCGCCCTGCACGCGGTCCTCCCGGAGGTGCCGGTGGACGGCCTGCTGCGGGCCTCCTTCGACCTCGCGGCGGACCACCGCAAGCTCGTGGTGGACGCCGGCGGCGTCCGCTGGGCGCCCTCCGGCACGCCCATGGGGACGCCGGCGATGCCCGAGATCTCGCCGCCCGACGCCCGGTACGTCTACTACCGCGAGCCCCTCCGCGGCGGGAGCCTGAAGATCGCCGACCGGATGGTCTTCCTCTGCCCGGACAACCTCGACCTCGCGCCCGCCGAGGTGCGCCTCGTCTCCCGCTGGTACCGGCTCCAGGACGGGAGCGTCCGCGGCCGGAGCGACGGGCGCATGACCGAGGGCCAGCTCACCCCGGATCGGCGCATCGCGGGCGTCACCTGCCACGCGCGGACCGCCGACGGGACGGCCGAGGAGGGGTTCTGGCTCATGAAGCTCGAGGAGGGGGATTCCGTGCTCTGGTCGAAGACCTACGCCAGCGGCGACGCCGCCTGCGACCCCGCCTTCGGCCCGGTCCCCGCGGCCGACTCGACCCAGGGCGACTTCGACTTCCAGGCCGTCGACTTCACGGACAACGCGCCCTACCCGTTCCCGGGCATGTAGCCTCCCCTCGGCCTCGCCGCGCTCCCTCCCCGGCGGCCGCGCTCGCGCGGATCAGGCCGGGCGGAGCGCGGCGAGGAGCGGCGAGGGCGTCCCCACCGCCGCGATCCAGAGCTGGTGGGCGGCTCGCGTCACCGCCACGTGCAGCCGCCGCCGCGCCTCGTCGGTGGCCGGGTAGTCGCGCGCCGAGCCGTCCGGGACGACCACGTAGTCGAACTCGAGGCCCTTCACGCTCTCGACGTCGGCGACGTCCACGCCCGGACGGAACGTGAAGCGGCCGTCGAGGGCGAGGCGGGCCTCGGGCAGGTCCGCCAGCAGGCGGTGGAAGGCGCGCGCGGTGGCGGGCGCGTTGGCCACCACGCCCACCGAGGCCTCGGGCTCCCGCTCGAGCAGGTCCCGCACGGCGCCCGCCAGGAACAGGTGCGCGTGCGCCTCGGTGGGGAAGTCGAAGCGCACCACCGGCGCGCCCTCGCGCCCGGCCCGGGGCGGGCGGCCCCGGGCGAGCGGGCCCAGGACGGCGTGGGCCAGCTCGGCCACCGGACGCGGGCAGCGGTAGGTCGTCTCCAGCCGGCAGGTGGCGGCCTCCTTCACGCCCAGGGCGGCCAGCGCCTCGGGCCATCCGGCGTAGGACGTGAACGTCTGCTGCGCCTCGTCCCCGGCCACGGTCACGCTCCGGGAGCCGGCCAGGGCGCGACCCAGGACGAACAGCTCGAAGAGCGAGACGTCCTCGGCCTCGTCCACCACCAGGTGGGCGACCCTCTTCCCCGCCCCTCCGCCCCGGACGGCGGCCAGGTGGAGCAGGAGCGGCAGGTCCTCCGGATCGAGGGTCCCGGCGATCGACTCGGGGGTCCCCTCCGAGATGGGGCGGCCGTCGAGCGTCTCGCGCGCGGCGGGATCCACCCCGGCCAGCTCGTCGTCGGGGGGAGAAGCGAGCTGCAGCCGCGTGTGCCGGAGCAGCTCCTCCACCGCCGTGACCGGCAGGTCGCCCCCCGACGCGGCCACCACCTCCGCGAGAAAGGTGCGATCGAGCAGGAGGTCGCCCAGCTCCCGCCGCAGGCGGGCGAGCGAGGGCGCCCGGTCGGCCACGCGGGGCCGGCGCCGGAGGGCCTGGTACAGGGCCGGGTGGCGCTTCGTCCGGGAAACGAGCGCCGGCGTGTCCGGGCACAGCCGCGGCGGCGGCACGCCGAAGGTGGCCTGGAAGGTGCCGCGCGCCCAGGCATCGAGCGTCCGGACCGGCACCTTGCCGAGCCCGAGCGGCTCGAGCAGGCGCGCGGCCAGGCGGGCGAGCCCGGTCTCCGGGACCACCACCTGCAGGCGGGCGGGCGGGAACCGCCTCGGGTCCTCGAACGCCAGGCGGGCGAGCCGGTGCAGCGCCACGGTGGTCTTGCCGCTGCCGGCGCTGCCGAGCACGAGCAGGGGCTCGTCCGGCGGAGCGTTCACCGCCTCGAACTGCTCCCGGTCGAGGAGCGCGGTGACCTCCGGGGCGGC